>JBGPPR010000099.1:0-5014 GCA_041488675.1 Thermodesulfovibrionia bacterium | reverse complement strand
GTATCAAAAGTTCTTTAAAATCAAGGAATTATGTAGCAGGCATTTTTTTTGCAGCAAGAAGTCTGATTGCATATAAAATCGTGGGGGGGAATAGCGAAAGAAGGGTATCAGGGATTCCTTAGTTATCCTTACCGTGATTCCGGCTCTCAGTTTTATATCTGAAAATTAAGATCTCATGGCGTAAAGTGGTTTTTGTAGTTGAGTTTCCGATCTTAACGTGGCGGTGAATAGGTACGGATAAGGACGAGCAATGCATTTCAGCGGAGTTCATTTCAATATCTTCAATATTTTCAAGCTAAGTGCCGGTAAGTTTTTTGCCCAGGATATTCAACCACCATTTCAAACGTTAAACAGGAGTTGCCCTAACAGAACGGGGTATGATCAAACGAACGATATACCACCACTTAACAGACTCCAATTTTATAACGACATACAATCAGGATACGAAGATCAGAGAAATATGAGACCCTTATCAATGATTATCACGTATGATTCCTCTGGCCGGACACATGCAGACTTGGAATTCAAAGGAATATACGTAGACCGGTATTGTTAAGTGCCGGTATTGAATAAAGTCTGTGGTCCTCAATAGCACCTGTCTTTTTCCTATCCCAGTTTATCGATTCATCCCCTTTTTGCGTATGTGGCGGATGCAGTATTTTCACTTACTCTCGATCCCCCTTAGGCCAGATTATTCACTACTCGTGAGGAAGCAGAGCAGATGCAGCATCATCGCTCATTCTCGGTCCGCTTCTGCGGACCTCCGAGGTACAGAGTGTCAGCCGCCTCGGGGCGGTGAACACTCTGTAAAGCCGCTCCGATACCGCATCTGCCCTGCTTGATCAAAAAGTTTATGAATAATCTGGGTTAGGCTGACCTCCGGGGTATCCCGAGAGCTTTCTGGATAAAACCGCTCAAATACTATATCCGCAATGACAGGTCTCTCCTGAACTTTTTTGGTATTTACAATACTTTAGATAATTTCGGAGAGTTGGTAAAATTATATATGCATTCCACAGAAGCAAAGAGAATATTCACAAAAGGATTGGAGGGTCTTGCCCAGGGTGATACTCTTCTGGCTCTTGCTTTTTTTGAGAAGGTTAGACATATGGAGAATAGTCCTGTGGTCGATTCCTACTACGCTTTTTGTATTGCAAAAGAACGGGGACAAGTGAGCAAGGCAATTTTACTCTGCAAGGAATCTATAAAGAAAGAACCCAATAATTCTCTCCACTATCTCAACCTCGGCAGGATTCACCTTCTTGAAAATAACAAAGTAGAAGCAATAAGAATATTTAGAGAAGGGTTGAATTTTGAAGAAAATCAGCAGATTGTGGATGAATTGAAAAGGCTCGAGATAAGAAAACCACCTGTATTCTGTTTTCTAAGGAGAAGCAATCCAATAAATAAGTATTTTGGAATCATCCTTAAGAAATTAAGACTCAGGTAATTAGTTCATCTTAGTTTGAGAAGCACATAGGTAGCTCCTAACCCTCCGTCACAGTCTTTGGCAGTAGCATAGGCCAGAACCCACTTTCTGAACGGACCCCGGAGCAACTTTTTGAAGGCCTCCTTAAGTACAGGTCCATGGGGAGACTTGAGGCCCCTTCCATGAACAACTTTGATACATGAATACTGTCTTGAGAGCGCCTCTTTAAAGAACTCTGTGAGGGCCTCTTCTGCCTCGGTGAGGGTAAGGCCGTGAAGGTCAACACAATCCTGAACAGAAAAATCTCCCTTGTGAAGTCTCCGTGCAAGGTCTTTTCTTGTCCCTGGTCTCGTCCACTCGATATACTCTCCCGTATCCGACAAGCGTATTCTTTTTTTCCCGAGAACTACTTCTTTTAAGACCTCAACATCATCTTCTGATTGAGGAGCGGGGATTTTTATCGCTGGAGGACTTTGGTATGGAATTTTTCTGAATTCCTTATTCTCTCTTACATCCGTCATCGCTTCAAAAAATATCTCTTCGTCGGTCTTATCACTCCTTATCGGTTTTTTGGTTTCGAGAACGTCTTTGAGTTCTTTGAAGGAACCGACGGAACGGGTTAGTTTCTTCATTGTGATCTATTGCCTCCGAGGGACAGAGACTCTTCTTGTTATTATTATGCGATATTCAACAAAGATATGAAAATCCTGCAGATGCTGTCTATAGTCTCCTAAGGTTGCAGGACGTAACTTTTTCTGTTATTTTGAACCTCTGCTGCTCTTTTATCCACCAGTCATAAATTATCTGTCCAAATAAGATGGTTACAACGGCAAGTCCAACACCGCCGATGACATCTACAACATAATGATAGCGGCAATATACCGTAGAAAAAATGAGGGCTGAGACAATAGGCAAGAATAACCAGAAGAGTCCTCTCTTAAACCGGTAGGCAAGATAAAGAACAACGAGGGGAATAGCAGTATGACCGCTCGGGAAGGCATCTCTTTTTATCCCCTCGATTTGATTCAGGAGTCTCTGTATTGGCTCTGCAACAAAGAAACCGCGAAGTTCAACAGTCTGCAAATGGTCTATTGTAAATCTTGGCCCGATGGCAGGCATGAGGATATAGCCGATGTAAGAGAGATAAAAACAGAGCAGAACCAGAAATAAGGTCTTGTCAAATTCTCCCCTTTGATTATCGCGGAGAAGAGTAATTGCGAAAATGAGCGGGATAAAATAGTATGATGTATAGGCAAGCTGGAGTATGTCAGTCAACATGGGACTTGTAATTCTTTCGAGCAGGACAGTAGGGTGGGCATTAAAGATGAGATAATCAAGCCTGATAAGAAAAAAGTCTACATCCTTCGGATTAACATAATGCACTATGCCGCCGAGACTGTCGAAGATAAACAGTACGCAGGCAACCGGAAAGATGATGTCATAGAGGATACGGAAGAACCGGTCACGATTCTGTAGCCTGATGACAATTACCTGGGAAACGAGAAGGCTCACGTACATACCCATAAAAAAGGGAGCTTCCGGTATGTTCCGATAAAAGATTATTGTCAGGACGGAGAGAAACAAGAGGAAAAGGATTGTTAGTGCATCAGCCGGTCTCAAGCCAAAGATTAACCTTCTCATCTATAGCTTGCTCAATACCCTCTTTATTGCCTTTTCTTTTTTGGATGGCTTTCTCGGACTGCCTTTTCTATCTGTCTGAATATATTCTTCATCATTGTCTTCATATTCGACACTCGTTCTGTCATATATTCTCTCGATAGCTTTCGTGAAATCTTCCGAAGATATTGGCACAGCATCTGCTGCCCATGCGTGCGCTGCTATATCCCTGTCTGATGTTACAACGACCCATCCACGCCTGTCAGAGGAGATTATGCGCCTGATAACAGAATCGGCTTTTTCACCCAGTCTCGAGTAAATTACTTTTATACCGCCAATTACTGAATGATTTTCCTGGGCGCCTCCCGTTTTCCATCCATCAAAGACAACGGTAATGTCGTGACCTTTTCTCTTATGGTATTTCATGAGGGACTCGATCAGCTCATTTCTCTGCTTTTCGAGGTCCTTATGATAGATGCCGATCAGATTGTAGCCGTCAATGATAATTGAAGAAATATCAAGCTCTCCTTATTGCAACGGCCCTTTCAAGAGGCGGATATCATCAATCCATGCTGTGCCCTTGCCATCAATAACTATATTGAGTCTGATATTATCCGGATTCTCCCCCTTTTTCAGGAAAAAAGGAGTTTCTTCTGTGGTCCAATTTGTGCTGCCTGTAAGAGGTGTCTGGAGTCCCCGGGAAAAGGACTCACCTTTACCGGGGAAATGGCACCACATTTCCAGGTATACTTTACCGTCTATACCTTCTGTTCGCACCTTAGCCTGATAGATCAAGCGTGCATTTTCCACATCAATATCACCAGTGTCAAAGAGCCTCACCACAGTCGGTCCAGTTGCAGTAATTTTCAATGACCCCTTGCCGTCACTCGAAACTGCCTTATCAATCTCAACGCCGGATTGTGTGATGATTCCTTCCATGCTGTCGACGGGGTACGTTTTAATCTCAAGCACTTCTGTGGAAGGTTTAGCACAACTGACAACGATAAAAATTATTACGACACTCGCAAAGAAAGCAAATGCTTTTATAACCATACACAGTCCTCCTTCTTGCATAATGTTATGTATGTAATTCGGAGAGTTTCCAAGGTCTCATTATCGATTAAAAACCGTTTATTGTCAAGATAAAGGTCGATCCAACATCTGCTATAATGGTGCTGTAGTTTATTCATAGCGAACTCTGTTCCAATGGTTGTCATTATCCGGTCGGAGCGACTCCTCGCGGAGATCCGCATCGGACTTGACCGGATAATCCAGTTCCTTTTTTCTGGATTGCCCAATCAAGTTGGGCAATGACAGAACCAAAAGATATTCAATAACTTTTAAGATGTTGGATAATTAATAGCATTACTATCATTAGGGGGATTAAAAAAATGCACTTTCCTCATTTGTTTCAGGAAGGAAAAATTGGGACGTGTATCTTGAAGAACCGCCTGATTATGTCCTTATATCCAACAAAGTACGCTACTGATAGCAGAGTAAATGAGCGCATGGTGGAGTTCTACAGAGAACGGGCACGGGGTGGTGTTGCGCTGATTGTTCTTGACTGCCCATGCCTTGATTATCCGAGAGCGTATAAAGGACCTAATGAATTGCGTTTTGATACACACGAATATGCTGAGGGAATCAAAACGCTCATTAAGGCAATTCAAAACGAGGGAACAAAAGCCTTTATGCAGTTGAATTATCCAAAGGAGCGAATCTCTGACCATGAAGTTCCCGGATCAAAACAGAAAGGGAATGTATGGATAGCATCTCTCGTGAATACCATGACCTCAGAGGAGGCCAAAGAGATAGTTGATATAATGGCAAAAGGCGCTAAGAGAGCGAGAGAACTTGGGTACGACGGAATAGAGATTCAAGCGAGCTATGGAGATCTAATATCCCAACTCCTTTCGCCCCTTTCCAATAAGAGGACTGATGACTACGGTGGTGGCCTTGAGAATCGAG
>JBGPPR010000098.1:0-5023 GCA_041488675.1 Thermodesulfovibrionia bacterium | reverse complement strand
ATATCGTTCATATGCCCTGTTATAGAGGGCAACGAGTGACAGCGCCACTCCTGCTCCGAAGAGTCCACCTGCGATAATATCTGACGGATAGTGCACGCCTACATAGACCCTTGAAAAACTTACGAGAAAAGCAACCACAAGAAAGGCATAGCGTATCCTATTTTTAAAAAGGATAAAAAATGGCGTTACGAAAGCAAAACTATTTACAGCGTGACTTGAAGGCATCGAATAAGAATTGGTACAACCGGCAAGGAGGTGGACGCCTTCGAATATGCTGCAGGGTCTCGGTCTTTCGAACAGATGCTTGAGGATGTGGGAACCCCAATCAGATAAGGCGAGGGATGCAAGTCCAATTATGACGGCAATAAATGTCTTTTTAAAATCTTTGTAAAAGAACCATCCAACGACAGGCAGTATCAGGAGATAGGCCTTGTTTGTAATAAAAGGCATGACGATGTCAAAGAGCCTGTTCTGGATGTCCCTGTTTATGAAGAAAAAGATGAGGGTATCTACCTCAGGAAGGTTCACCAACATTCACCATCTAACTCATCAATTCCTTGCCCCGCTTTGTTGCAGAATTGATTATTTCCTCAACTAATGCCTCTATGGTTGCCTCTTTAGGTACGATGTCAACATGAAGTCCTGCTTTTTCAATAGCCTTTGCTGTTACCGGCCCTATGGCAGCGATGATTACTCCTTTGAGGAGTTCGTCAGCATCCTCGCCCATTATCTCTCTGAAATTATTAAAGGTTGCAGCGCTTGTAAAAGTAGCTATTGAAATCCTTCCCTCCTTTAGAAATCTCCTCAATCTTTTTCCACGGGATTCTGGCTTTATCGTTCTGTATGTAACAGGTATATCTATCTCTCCACCGAGTTCTCTTACCCTCTCTGGAAAAATCTCTCTTGCGACTTCTGCTCTCGGTAGTAGAAATCTTATTCCATCTAATCCTTTGCCTCTTAAGTCTTCAAACTCTTGAATTAACTTAATCAGTCCTTCGGCACGAAATTCATCAGGGATCAAATCGGTTTTTATACCATATTTTTTTATCTCTTCAGCCGTCTTTGTTCCTATAGCACAGATCCTTATTCCCTTTAAATCTCTGATGTCTCTATCTCTGTCAAGGAATCTATTGAAAAAATATTTCACCCCGTTTCTGCTCGTGAAAATCAACCAGTCATACGTATCTATATTATCTATTGATTTATCAAGCTCCTCATAACTTACTGGTGGTACAACCTCTATTGTTGGAAATTCGATAATCTCAGCACCGAGTTCCTCCAAGGGTTCAAACCCTTCCATGTGCTCTCTTGTAACGAGCACTCTATGCCCGAACAGTGGCTTTTTTTCATACCATTGAAGAGACTTCCTTAGTTTCACAACATCTCCTACAACCATGGTGGCAGGTGGTTTAATATCCTTTTCCTTCATAATCTCACTAATATTTTCTAATGTTCCGACAACTGTTTTCTGGTCAGGTCTCGTGCCCCATCTGATTACTGCGACGGGTGTATCAGGTGAGCGGCCGTTCTCGATTAATTTTTGGGTAATCAGGGCTATGTTCTTGACAGCCATAAGAAATACAAGTGTACTAACGCCTGTGGCAAGCTTCGACCAGGCTATAGCACTTTCTTTTTTTGTAATATCCTCGTAACCTGGAATAACAGCAAAGGATGATGAGAGCAGTCTGTGAGTGAGAGGGATACCTGCATAGGCTGGGGCGGCGACGGCTGAACTTATTCCAGGAACTACTTCGAACTCAATTTCATTTTTTGCAAGGGATTCTGCCTCTTCTCCGCCCCGACCAAAGACAAACGGATCTCCGCCTTTGAGTCTGCATACGGTCTTGCCCTCCTTTGCTTTTCGGATAAGGATCTCGTTAATCTCTTCCTGCGTCATAGCATGGTGACCACTGCGTTTTCCGGCATAAATGAATTCGGCATCGTGATTGATATAATTTAATACCTGAGCATTAAGATGGAAATCATAGATAACAACCTCTGCCTTCTGAAGGCACCGCAACCCCTTTACGGTAAGAAGCCCAATATCACCAGGCCCTGCGCCAACTATATAGACTTTGCCTTTCATGTCCCTTCGTAAAATCATTTTAGCACAATTGGTAGTCATGTACCTTGGCTGAAGAATGTTCGGTATTTTGAAAAAGGGGCCTATAGGGTAAAGCAGGTTAGAGGTTAGGGTTCGGGGAATTCATAGCCTCCCTGAGTGCTTTCCCTGTTTTGAAGTGGAGTGCTTTTTTTGCAGGCACGTCGATCTTTACGCCTGTCTTTGGGTTTCTTGCCATCCTTGGCCTTCTACTCTTCAGTCTGAAATTCCCGAAACCTCTTATTTCAATCTTATCGCCTTTAACAAGGGCATCTTTCATCGTCTCGAAGAGAGTATCGACAACAATTTCTGTCTGTTTCCTCGTCAGGCTGCCGAACTTTTCTGAAACCTTTTCTATGAGTACTGATTTCGTCATAAAACCCCCTTTAATCAAACCATCAAGTTTATGGCTTCTCGTTTCTCGGTTTAACGTTCAGTGGTTTAAGCCATTAAACTTTTCTTGTCTTAATCAAGGCGTATAAAGAAATTTCAGTTTTACTGTAGGCATAATGTCCGACAATTCTTTAGGAACTCTCTCTCTGATCAAATCGATGAGAGAGAAGCGCTCCTTTTTGCTGACTATCGCCGGCTCTCCTTTTATTCCAGAGAGTTTCGCAGCTGCCTGAACTGCATCCTCGAGGTTTCCGAGTTCGTCGATGAGACCTACTTTGAGAGCCTGTTCTCCGGTGAAGACTCTCCCGTCAGCTATCTTTTCTACTTCGGAAGGAAGCATCTTTCTTCCCTCTGCAACAGCTTTTATAAACTGGCCATGAACATTGTCAAGAACCCCCTGAAGGATTTCTCGCTCTTCTTTTCCGATTCCTCTGAATATTGATGCTATATCCTTATGCCTGCCACTCTTAACGACCTCTGTTTTTATTCCGAGCTTATCCATGAGCCCCGATATATTGGGGATTTCCATGATTACCCCGATTGAGCCTGTAAGTGTCCCGGGATTGGCAATAATTTTCGTTGCTGGTGAGGCGATATAATAACCTCCTGACGCAGCAACAGAGCCCATCGATACAATCACCTTCTTCTTCGCAGCAGATTTCCTTACTTCTTCGTAAATCTCCTGTGAAGGACCTACAGCACCCCCGGGGCTGTCAATGCGCAGCACGATAGCTTTAATTGATGGGTTCTTCACATATTCCTTGAGATCCTCCGTTGCTTCCCTGGAATCTGTAATAAGCCCCTCTATGCGGATAAGGGCAATTCGGTCGCCCATGGGCATGCTCTTTTGAAGCATTACAAGGAGAATGCTTATGACAACGAGAAGTAAGAACAGTCCAAGAATGACGAAAAGGACCTTTTTCACTCCTCCACCCGTTTAAGGTTTTTCATGCTCAGTCCTATTTTCCTTTCGTCGAGATCCACCTTAATGATCCTCACCCAGATATCGTCACCTTCTTTTATTGAAATATCGGCTTTATCTAAAGTCTGTTTCACAATTTCTGAGGAATATACAAGACCTTCAACGCCGCCTTCAAGTTCTACGAATATGCCGAAATCAGTGATTCTCAGTACCTTTCCTTTTACCTCTAAGCCAAGCTTGAATTTTTCCGGAATTTCTTTTAACCATGGATCAGGTTTGAGCTGTTTGAGGCCAAGGGCTATCCTTTCTGACTCAGGCTCTATGCTCAATATGATTGCCTCAACCCTCTGTCCCTTCCTCAACATTTCTGAGGGCTGTTTTATATGTTTCGTCCATGAGAAATCAGAGATATGTATGAGACCATCGACGCCTTCGGGAAGACTGATGAATGCACCGAAGTCGGCAAGGGTCTTAACCTTGCCTGAAATCTTCTGACCTGCGGTGTATCGCTGAGAAACAAGTTCCCAAGGGCTCGGCTTGAGGTGCTTTATACTAAGAGAGAGACGCCTTTCCTCTTTGTCTACCTTTACCACAAGGGCCTCAACCATCTCTCCAATCGAGAGGTACTTCGAAGGATGTTTTGGACGCGGTAGCCAGTCTATCTCTGATACGTGCACAAGCCCCTCAAGACCTTCTTCAAGCTCAATAAAAGCACCGTAGTCAGTGACACTAACAACCTTACCTTTCACTCTCTTTCCGACAGGATATCTTTCGTCTACTGTGAACCATGGATCCGGTTTTTTCTGCTTATATCCAAGAGTTACCCTCTCATTATCCTCGTCGTATTTAAGGACAATGACTTCCACCTCATCTCCAAGGGCAAAGAATTCAGAAGGGTGGTTTATTCTTCCCCAGGAGATGTCCGAAATATGAAGCAGTCCATCTATACCCCCAAGGTCAATAAAGACTCCGTAGTCGGTAATGTTCTTGACCGCCCCTTCTATAAGAGCACCTTCTTTGAGCTTCTCGAGGGTTTCAGCTTTCTTTTTCTGACGTTCCTCCTCGAGGATTGCCCTTCTCGATACAATGACATTAGAGAGCTTGCTATTCAGCTTCAATACCTTGAAGAGGATTCTCTGTCCAATTAAGTTATCAATCTCCCTTGGAGCTTTTATATCTACCTGGGAGCCCGGAAGGAAGGCATTTACCCCTGAGATATTCACAAAAAGGCCTCCTTTTGTTTTTCCGATGATAACTCCCTCAACAGGCGTTCCATCCTGAAGTGCCTTTTGAAGGAGTTCCCAGGTTTTGATCTTTGTGGCCTTTTCTTTTGAGAGGTGAATAATGCCATCAGAATCAATGATCTCTTCGACATAAACCTCAATATAACTTCCAATTTGCGTTGACGCAAGCTCTTCTTCGGAAAATTCCCCGACTGGTACAAAACCCTCCGATTTATATCCAATATCAACGATGACTCCATCCTGCTTCAAAGCGAGTACCCTTCCCTTTAGTATTGTTCCCTCTACAATACTATGGAAGGTTGCGGCATAAAGTCTTTCCATGTCATTGTTTTTAAGTTCCACGACAAGTTTATCCTCCTATAT
>JBGPPR010000097.1:0-5045 GCA_041488675.1 Thermodesulfovibrionia bacterium | reverse complement strand
TCAATGCCCGGGTATGGGACATTTACTACGACTACTATTTCAAGCCGAACGTGCGTTTACGACTTGGTTATATGGATTTTCTCTATGCCAAACATGATATAAATAATGGCGAAGATTTTTCTTTCCTGGGAAGCTCGAAATTCCAGCATGATTACTGGCCATATTTCGAGGTCAATCTCAGTTTTTAGGAGTTGAGATTTTTGTGGTTTAAAAGGGCCGCCTTCGGGCGGCCCTTTTTTATGATATAATTTTTGAATTATGTTATTAATTGGTAAAGATATTAAATGTTGTTAAGTTTCTACCCTCACCCTAACCCTCGCCCACAAGGGGCGAGGGATTAACCCCACCTTGCCTCCCCTTATCTAAGGGGAGGATGGAGGGGTTACCTTCTCCTCCCTTGATGGGAGGGGATTAAGGGGAGGGTGAAGGCAAGAGTAATAACCATTGGAAGAGAGTTCGCTATGAATGAGGCAAGGGCTCATTTATTTATCGAGGGAATGGTGCAGGGAGTCTTTTACAGGGCATTCACAAGGGACATTGCACATACTCTCGGACTGAAGGGCTGGGTCAGAAACCTTTACGATGGCAGGGTTGAAGCAGTATTTGAAGGCAAAAAGCAAATTATTGAGCAGGCTATTCAAGAATGTTTCAGCGGCCCGCCTGGTGCAAGGGTCACGAATATAGAGGTGAAATGGGAAGAATTTCAGGGAGACTTGAAAGGGTTTACTGTAAAGTATTAATGCCCATGCATTTTGTTTAGTGGAGATGTAGGTATAATGTCAAATGTCAAAACCCAAATATCAAATGAAATCCAAAGTTCAAATAAGAAAATTTGATTCTTCATGGTTTTGTGTGGAAATTCTGTCATTCCCGCTTGTCGGGAATCTTTCTTCAATAAGATGTTGAATGAAATAAGAAGGATTCCGGTCAAGCCGGAATGACAACTATATTTGGACTTTGTTATTTGACATTTTAGAACAGTCTGGGAGTGAAGGAAGCAGATGCTTAAGGAGTTAAGAATCAAGAATCTCGCCATCATCGATGATCTTACAGTAATGTTTGAGGGTGGACTGAACGTACTTACAGGCGAGACCGGCGCCGGGAAGTCAATAATCGTGGATGCTCTCGGCCTTGCACTGGGTAGCAGGGCCCAGGCAGATTCAGTCAGATCGGGTGAAAAGGAGGCGACGATCCAGGCATACTTTGATGAGGAAGGGGATAACATCCCTGACCTGGGAATTGATATCTCCGATGGCCTGATCCTGAGGAGGGATCTCTCCACAAGCGGCAAAAGCAGGGCATACATAAATGACACAATGGTAAATCTGCACAGCCTCGGAGAAGTGGGCAAAACCCTTGTTGATATACATGGGCAACATGAACATCAAAGCCTTATGTCCATCGATAAACATAGATTTCTTCTCGACTCGTATGGCAAACTCCAGGCGGATCGAGGGAGAGTGGAAGCCTTTTACAGAGAAGTTCATGCACTCAGAAGAGAGAAAGATGGTTTACAGCAAAAGCTGAAAGAGAGGACACACAGGCAAGACCTGCTCAGGTTTCAGGTGAACGAGATAGAAACAGCATGTTTGAGGCACGATGAAAAAAAAGAACTTACCGAAGAGAGGGCAATTCTATCGAACCTGAGTCGCCTGAAAGAACTGACTGAAATATCCTATGCTGTCATCTACGGATCAGAAGGTTCTTGTACAGAAAAACTTTCCTCTGTTATAACAAAAGTGAAAGAGATGTCCTCACTGGATCAACATTCATCTGAGATACTAAGTTTGCTTGAGTCGGCCCTTCTTTTGATAGAAGACGCAGCAATTTCCCTAAGGAGCTTTAAGGATAAATATGACCTTGAACCTGAAAGACTTGCTGACATCGAAGACAGAATCGAACTCATTAAGAATCTTGAGAGAAAATATGGCGAAGGTGAGGAAGCTATCACGGAGTACCGGAATGAAGCAGAGAGAGAACTCAAGAGCCTCGAGCTTACAGATGAACGGCTTAATTCCATTGAGACGGAGCTCAATGAGAAAGAAGGCATGCTTCTTGAAGCTGCCCTTTCTCTTTCTGAAAAAAGAAAGAATGTGGCTAAGACAATAGAGGAATGTGTCAGGAAGGAGCTGAAAGAACTTGCCTTCACCGATGCTGAGTTCAGGATAGACATTCAGCAAGAGCCCATCGCGTCTTCGGGATTTGACAAGGTAGAATTTTTGTTCTCAGCAAACCCTGGAGAACCTCCGAAACCACTGACAAGAATCGCCTCAGGTGGAGAACTCTCAAGGGTTATGCTTGCTCTTAAGAGTATCCTCGCCGATGTTGACAATCTGCCCATTCTTATTTTTGATGAGGTTGATGCAGGAATCGGCGGGAGGACTGCAGAAAGCGTGGGGAAGAAATTAAAAATAATATCGAATAAACATCAGGTGCTCTGCACGACTCACCTGCCACAGATTGCTTCTCTCGGAGATTTCCATCTCCAGATTACGAAGAGACAGAGACATGGGAAAGTGTACGTTGAGGTGAAGCATCTCAACGGTAAGGAAAGGCAGGACGAAATAGCTCGTATGCTCAGTGGTAAGATCACAGATGCCTCTCTAAAGCATGCGAAGGAATTACTCGGGAACGCTGTATGAAAGGAATGATCATAATAGACAGAGAAGTCTGTAAAGGGTGTGCCTATTGTGTGGACGCGTGTCCGCTTGGGGTGATCATTATTGACAATACATTCAATGAAAAAGGCTTTTTCCCTGCTTGTCCTAAAGATTTGGAGAAATGTACAGGCTGTGCCATATGTGCACAGATGTGTCCGGAAATAGCGATCGAGGTCTATCGGGAAGAGGAATGACCAAAAAACTCGCCATAGGTATTGACCTCGGTGGAACAAATCTCAGGGCAGCGTTAGTCACGAGTGAGGGTAACGTTATCAGAAGGATGAAAGAGCCAACCTCCAAAAGGATTCTCGATTCTCTTATGCTGTCGATAGAAAGCTTTTTTTCTGGAGATGTTGTGGGAATTGGTCTGGGTGTTGCAGGCATCATTGATAGAGAAAGCGGTGCAATATCAGTCTCTCCGAATATCCCCGTTTTAAAAGGGATTAATCTGGTAAGAGAGATGAAAGAAAAATTCAAGGTACCTATATTCATTGAGAACGATGCAAATGTTGCTGCGCTCGGTGAAAAGTGGACTGGTACAGGAAAAGAATTTTCAGACTCTGTCCTTTTCACCCTTGGTACCGGCATAGGAGGTGGGGTTATAAAGGACAACAGACTTCTTGACGTGGCTGCGGAAGTGGGGCATATGACTATAAATGCAGGCGGTGAGAAATGTTTTTGCGGCAATTCCGGTTGTCTCGAAACCTATGCATCGGCAAGAGCTATTATTTCAAAAGTGATCTCCGCTCTTGAGAAAGGGAGAGAAAGTCTGTTACTGCAACTCCACGAAGGGGGTCCTTATAAGCTTAGTGCAGAGGATATTTACAGAACGGCCCTCGAAGGAGATGGCCTTGCAAGAGAGGTGCTGAAAGAAGCAGGTAGGAATCTCGGTATCGGAATAGCAAACATTATTAACATTTTGAGCCCTCAAGCGATCATCCTTGCGGGTGGCCTTATCGGGGCCTGGGATATATATATCCAGGAGGCAATAAGAGAGGCATCCAAAAGGGCCTTTCATGAATTGTTTGAGAGAGTGAAAATTATGCCCTCTTTACTCGGTGATGATGCGGGCGTCGTTGGCTCTGCAGGTCTCGTCTTCCACGGATTAGAAAAAATATGAAGATGACAACAAATAAATACTGTAAGATTAAAAATGAAGAAAAAATATAAAATACAAATTAAAATGAAATTGATGAGTCATGTAATCTGTTACCTGTTTCAGTTGTGCCGAAAGGGCAGGATGACTTGATCTATTTCAGATAATCAGGAGATACTGAAGATGATGAAAGACAAAAAGAGAATCATAAGAGAATACGCGGAGGCTATAATTACTGCCTTACTGCTCGCCCTTGTTATAAGAGCCTTTATCATACAGGCATTTAAGATTCCCTCCGGCTCCATGATACCCACGCTCCTCATTGGAGATCACATACTCGTCAACAAGTTTATATATGGTACAAATATCCCCTTTTCGGATAAACGTATTTTGATGTTCAAGAAGCCGGCGAAAGGAGATATAATAGTTTTCGAGTATCCCGAAGACCCTGAGAAGGATTTTATAAAAAGGGTTATGGCGGTCGGGGGTGATCAAATCGAGTCGAGGGATAAGGTTATTTTTGTTAATGGAGAGAAAGTTGTTGAACCATATGTTCAACATGTGTACGGTTTTATAAACCCGGGCTGTCCGAATTTGCCGGCAGGAAAAGATAACCCCTGCCACCGGGATAATTTCGGTCCTTTAATTGTACCTAAGAATAAGATTTTTGTTATGGGAGATAATCGCGACCAAAGTTATGACAGCAGATACTGGGGGTTAGTTGATGTCGGGGAGATAAAGGGTAAGGCCCTTATCATCTATTGGTCGTGGGATCCAAATAACTCCCTCAGGTTTAATAGGATAGGCAAGATAGTGAAATGAGAAAGATTATTTGGCTTCTGATCTTTGCTTTTCTTATCTATTCGGGGGTTAAATTCGGCATGCCCTATTACCGGTATCTGGCGTTTAAATCTGATACAAAAGAGATAGCGGGAATTTCCATCGGACTTCATAATGAGGAGGAAATAAGAAACAGGGTGTTTGATAGGGCACAAGAGCTGAAGATCCCTATTCAGAAGGAGGACATAGAACTTTCTATGGCACCAACGATGGTGAGAATTCAAACATCATGGTTTGAGGTTGTAGATATACTGGGGATATATCAGAAAACCCTTACATTCAGTGTTGATTCAGGTGGATGAGTTGTTTACCGGCATTATTGCAGAAATGGGAGATATAGCAGCTTTAGAGAGGAAAGGCGGCATTACTCAACTTCTTTTGAATTCGAAAGAAGTCATAAAAGATGTTGAGGTCGGTGACAGCGTATCGGTAAACAGAACATGTCTTAC
>JBGPPR010000096.1:0-5090 GCA_041488675.1 Thermodesulfovibrionia bacterium | reverse complement strand
GCCTTTTGGTTACCCAATTTCTAAGATTCCTCTGCTCTACTCTGCTGAGGGCAAGTGCCATGGAAGGTACATCCTCTGTGATCGTAGAGCCGGCACCTATAAATGCACCTCTCCCTACCTTTACAGGAGCGATAAGCTGAGAATCACTTCCGACAAAAACATCATCTTCGATGATAGTGATATATTTTTTGTAACCATCATAATTGCAGGTTATCGTGCCTGCGCCTATGTTGACATTACTCCCTATCTTTGAATCACCGAGATATGAAAGATGGCCGGCTTTAGTGCCTGTACCTATGATTGATTTCTTAACCTCTACAAAATTACCTATTTCAGCCGCTTCCCCGATTTGAGAACCGGGCCTGATGCGGGCAAAAGGTCCTACAGAAGCCCTCTTCTTCACAACGGAATTCTCTATAAGGGTTGAATCCTTAATAACCGACTCAGCACCTATGATACTGCTTAGAATCCGGACATTCGGATATATTGTACAACCCTTCCCCACTCTTGTATTACCTTCGAGACAAACATTGGGATAGATTTGGGTGCCTTTCCCTATCTTCACGTTCGGCGATATAAATACCGAACCGGCGTCCATAAAGTTCACACCCTTATTCAGCCATCCATGCACAATCCTCTCTCGCATGATTTGGCGAACCTTTTCCATCTCCCCTTGGGTATTCACCCCCATTAATTCATCCTCGAAACCAATGCAGAAGGCATCTACTTTGATCCCCTTATCTCTTGCAATGCTGACCACATCTGTCAGGTAATATTCACCTTTTGATTCATTCAGTCTTATCTCTTTTAAAATAGGGATGGCCTCAGACTCGATCGCATATATCCCGCTGTTAACTTCCTTTATACCTTTCTGCTTATCCGTTGCGTCCCTGTCTTCAATAATTGAAGTTGCTCTTTTATACGGGTCTCGCATGACCCTGCCATAGAAACTTGGATCCTGTGCCGTAAAAGAAAGCACGGAAATGACATTCATTTTCTGTTTATGGAGACTCAAAAATCTCTTGAGGGTCTCCCGCCGAATAAGAGGAGTATCACCATTTATGACGAGAACTGTTCCACGAAATCCTTTAAGAGCTTGCTTAGTTTTCAGGAGCGCATCGCCTGTTCCTTTTGGCTCCTTCTGTTGTATAAAAGAGATTGAATCACCATACCTTACAGCGTCTCTTATTTCCTTAAAATGTTTTCCCACGACCACAATAACTTTCTGTGGGTTCAGTTCATTTAACCTGTCTAAAACATACTGGAGCATAGGCACATCATAAATCTTATGGAGAACCTTCGGTCTGGAGGAATTCATTCTTTTTCCAAGACCTGCAGCCAGGATAACTCCGACCAACTTCATTGTTTTACCTCAGAAATCCTGCCTGGTGTTGCGATACCGCCTGAAAGGATAATCTTAATACCTTCATCAATTGGTATATTCGTATAGAAAACCTCTTCGTTCTTAAAGAGTGCTATCTCACCAAGGTAGAAATTGTTTGTAGGAATATAAACAGCCCTTAAGGAAGATTCCTTGCCGTCCTTGTCTGTTTTTATCGTACACTCCTTTGTGAGAAAGCCGAAAACAAAGACACCAGGTCGCGGGTATTCAACAACAACAAACCTTTTGAAGGATGAACCTTTACTCTCCGGGGAGAACGCATCAACGAGTTGTTTGACCGCTGTGTAAATGCCTTTAAATAAAGGAATCCTGAGCATTATTTTCTCAAAATATTCGATGACCCTTCTGCCAAAGACATTCGTGGAAATGACACCCACGACAAAAATGAGAACCAACGTCGAGACAAAACCGAGGCCTATGACATGGTAGCCAAGAACATCATCTATCAGAGGGCCAAGGATGCCGTCGACAAACTTAAAGAACCATCCTATAATGAGAAATGTGATAATAACGGGGATTGAAACCAGGAGCCCCGCAAGAAACCTTCGCTTGAAGGTTGCACGTATCGAAATTACTCTTTCACCTGCCAACCCTATCCATCACCTCATCAGGAATATCAACGTTGGTATAAACATTTTGTGTATCCTCGTGCTCTTCGAGGGCTTCGATAAGCCTGATCATCTGCTCTGCGGACTTCCCATCGAGCGAGATATAGCTTCTGGGAAGCATGGTTATCTCTGCAAGGGAGAGAGGAATTCCGGCTGCCTCCAGAGAAGTTTTCACTTTATTCATATCCTCAGGAGCCGTAATAATCTCATAGCTATCTTCTCCTGGGTCATTCTTCAAGTCTTCTGCACCTGACTCGAGAGCAATTAACATCAGGGAGTCTTCATCAATGTTTGTCTTTTCGACAAGGATATAACCCTTCTTATCAAACATCCAGCCGACACACCCCGCCTCACCCAAGTTTCCACCATGCTTGGTCATAATGTGCCTTATCTCTGAAACCGTCCGATTCTTGTTATCGGTAAGAACCTCTGATAGAATGGCTGTTCCACCGGGGCCGTATCCTTCATAAACAGTTTCTTCGTAGGTCATTCCTGGAAGCTCTCCTGTGCCTTTCATAATTGCCCTCTTGATATTCTCCTGAGGCATGTTCATCTCTTTTGCCTTCTCTATTGCAGTCCTGAGTCTTGGGTTTCCGTCAGGGTCACCGCCGCCAAGCCTTGCAGCGACAGAAATCTCTTTACCAATCCTTGTAAAAATCTTCCCTTTCTTCACATCAACAGCGGCCTTCTTGTGTTTTACCTGTGCCCACTTTGAATGTCCAGACACCACAGTCCTCCGGATAATTTTCTTAATCTACAGACATATAACCAAAAAATTCTAAATGCTGATGTCTAAGCCCCGGACAAATGAAAATTAAAAATAAACTCCACATGCTACTATCTAAATCATAGACAAATCCAACTGCCAAGAAAATCCAAATTACAAAATCTAAATGTCAAAACATTTAAACCTTGAGCTTTGACATTTGAAATTTTAAATTTTGATATTGTTCAGTATTTCGAATTCAGGGTTTCTTCTCATTAAATTTTATTCTTGGAGGTATCTTATTTATATGCTACGACATTGATTCAACAGTTACTTTTATGATAATTCCATGGGAGCTGCACTGTCAAGACTCTATACCGTATTCTTTGATTTTCGTAAGGAGTGTCTTGTAACTTACTCGAAGGAGTTCAGATGCCTTGCTTTTATTGCCCTTTGTCTGCCTGAGGGCTTCAACAATACGTTGTGTTTCTGCAATCTTCAATGCTTTTTTTGCCACATCTTCGAGGGTTCCTTCCGAGAGCAGAGGCCGCTCCATGGAATCTGGCACAGATCGTTGGGTATGAACAATATGTTCAGGGATAATGATATCTCCAACACAGAGGATGATAGCTCTTTCTATGGTATTCTCAAGTTCCCTCACATTACCTTTCCAGTGATAGTTCATAAGGATATCGAGAGCATATTTTGAAATACTCTTTTGAGAAGTCTTTAACTCAAGGCAATACCTATTGATGAAATATTCGACAAGTAAGGGGATGTCTTCTTTTCTTTCTCTCAATGGGGGTATCTTAATAGGAAATACATTCAGCCTGTAATAAAGGTCTTCTCTGAAACTTTTATCCTCAACTGCCTTTTCGAGATCTTTATTACTCGCTGCAACAATCCTTACATCGACCTTAATAGTTTTTATGCCCCCTACCCTCTCTAGTTCACTTTCTTCAATCGCCCTCAGAAGCTTTGACTGGAGTATAATATCCATGTCACCAACTTCATCAAGGAATATCGTTCCTCCGTCGGCAAGCTCAAATTTACCGAGCTTCTTTGCATCAGCTCCTGTAAAGGAACCTTTTTCATGACCGAAAAGTTCAGACTCGAGAAGGTCTTTTGGTATAGCCGCACAATTAATCGGCACGAAGGGAAAATTCCTCCTGTGACTCAGATTATGGATCGCCCTTGCGAAGAGTTCTTTTCCTGTCCCGCTTTCGCCGAGGAGAAGAACTGTTGTCTTTGTAGGTGCAACTTTCTGCACTAACTGCGCAACTTCCGTTATCCCCGCGCTCTTACCGACAATCTTAGGAAGCCCAAGTTTTGATGCAAACTCCTCCCTTAAAAGGATATTCTCTGTGAGAACTCTCTGAGTCTCGAGTGCCCTCTTGATCAACATGAGAAGATGGTCTATGTCAAAAGGTTTTGTAATAAAATCAAAAGCGCCTTCTTTCATCGCTTGTACGGCTGTCTCAACTGAACCAAAGGCTGTCATGACGATAACAGGTATGAGATGATTCTCTTCCTTCGATGTTCTGAGGATTTCCATGCCATCTTTCTCAGGGAGCTTAAGGTCTGTCAGGACAAGGTCTACCCCACTCTCTCTAAGATATTTCACTCCCTCTGTACCGTTTTTAGCAGAGACAACTTCATAACCTTCTGACTCGAGGGTATCCTTTAACATCTGTGCCATTGATTCTTTATCTTCTACGACAAGAATAGTCTCCACTTTCTACATCCTCGCTTCTTTCAAAGCATCCTGACAGGAACATCCTCTCTCGCCGGATATCAGATGAAATGTCTCCAGCAAAAGGCGGCCTACACGGGTCGTAGCCTCTCTCATTGTCTCTATGACCTCTGTTGTTGTAAGTCTCTTTTCTGCAATTCCTGCCGCATAATTGGTAACCACAGCAATACCTGCAAGACAGAGTTCTGCTTCCCTTGCTAAAGCAGCCTCCGGCATCGCCGTCATTCCTACAATATCAATACCCGTGTCCAAAAAAAATTTTATCTCCGCTCTGGTCTCCAGCCTTGGACCATTGACGCAGACATATGTTCCTGACTTCTTAAGTTCTATGCCGGAATTTTCTGCTGCCCTAAAAAGAGAACCTCTCAACTCAGGGCAATATGGTTCCGTGAAGTCTACATGGATTACTTCGTCTCCGTCATAGAATGTGGACTCCCTTCCGCTTGTCATATCCACAATCTGATCAGGGACCATAATCATTCCTGGTTTTGTGTAATACCCTATTCCTCCAACAGCGCCAATAGATATGAGCCGTTCCACTTCAAGTTCCTTAAATCCCCATATGTTCGCTTTGTAGTTTATCTTGTGCGGCGGGAGGTGATGTTCTAAACCATGCCTTGG
>JBGPPR010000095.1:0-5110 GCA_041488675.1 Thermodesulfovibrionia bacterium | reverse complement strand
GCTGCTGCAAGCAGTCCAATTGAATGAATGCTGTGAGACAGTGATGAGTGATGAGTGATGAGTGACGAGTTAAAAAACTTCAAACTCTATCTGATAACTGATAGGAAACTGTTTACAGATCATTCTTCACTGTTTTCTGCTGTTGAGGAGGCATTGAAAGGCGGATTAAAGGCGGTTCAATTGAGAGAGAAAGATTTCGGGGCAAGAGATTTATTGGGTATGGCTTATAAAATGAGGGAATTAACAAAGACATATCAGGCAAGACTCTTTATCAATGACAGGGTTGATATCGCTCTTGCTGTTGAAGCAGATGGTGTTCATCTCGGAAGGGAGAGCATACCTGCTCACGCCGTCAAAAAGACTTTTAAGGATAGACTCATAATAGGCGTATCAACACACAGCCTTGATGAGGCTGTTGAGGCAGAAAAGGGAGGCGCCGATTTTGTTACCCTCGGACCTGTCTATCATACTCCCTCCAAAATGAAATATGGAGAGCCGATCGGCATTGAACTCCTGAGAAGTATAAAAGGAAAAATCTCAATACCAGTTTTTGCAATAGGTGGGATAAGAATAGATAAGGTCGGAGAAGTGAAGGATGCAGGTGCAGACGGTTTGGCTTTGATCTCTGCAATTCTCACAGCAGAGAATATTAGAGAAACGACAGAAAAATTTTTGAGGTTATTTTAATGAAATCTCGTGCTTTAGAGTTTTAGAAAGAGGAGTGAAATTGTCATTGCGAGGAATCCTCCTTAGGCGGATGACGAGGCAATCTTAAAGACGAGATTCTTCGCTACGCTCAGAATGACAAGAAAAGGAGTAATTTAGGTGACGAGAATAGAATTTGCGAAAAAGGGAATTATCACTGAAGAGGTGAAGGCTGCTGCCCTCTCTGAGAATGTGTTACCGGAAAGGCTTGCTTCTGATATTGCCGGGGGAGTAACGGTAATTCCCAGGAGCAGCAGGCGTACCATAAATCCGATTGGCATTGGGAAAGGGCTGACAACAAAGGTAAACGCAAATATAGGTACTTCGAAAGATAGGGTCTCTCTTGATGAAGAAAGAGAGAAGCTTGATATCCTCGTTCAATACAGAGCGGATGCTGTCATGGACCTTTCAACAGGCGGTCCTATTAAAGAACTGAGGCGTCTTCTTTTGGAGAGATCCCCTCTTTCGGTTGGAACAGTTCCGATCTACGAGGCTGCCATTAGGAGTGCGGAGACTCATGGCACAATAGCAAAGATGACCACTGATGACCTCTTTGATGTCATAGAAGAGCACGCAAAGGAAGGAGTTGATTTTGTTACCGTCCACTGTGGCCTGACGAGGAAGGCTGTTGAAAGGTTACGGGAAGAAGGAAGAATCCTTGACATTGTGAGTAGAGGTGGTTCGTTTCTTCTCGAATGGATGATTTACAATGACAGAGAAAACCCTCTCTATGAACATTATGACAGGCTCCTTGAGATTGCAAAAAAATATGATTTGACCCTGAGCCTTGGGGACGGTCTCCGTCCCGGCTGTCTTGAGGATGCAACGGACAGAAGTCAACTCGAAGAACTGCTCACCATTGGAGAATTGAGAGACAGGGCTTTGGTTGAAGGCATTCAGGTAATCATTGAAGGACCCGGCCATGTGCCTTTGAATCAGATCGAATTAAACATAAAGATCCAGAAAGAGATCTGCAAAGGCGCGCCTTTTTATGTCCTCGGTCCCCTTGTGACTGACATAGCAATGGGATATGATCATATTGCAGCAGCTATCGGTGGCGCTATCGCAGGCGCTGCTGGCGCTGATTTCCTCTGTTATGTAACTCCAGCAGAGCATATCAGACTTCCCAATATCGAAGATGTGAAAGAAGGTCTCATAGCGTCAAAGATTGCTGCCCATGCTGCGGATATTGCAAAGGGAATCCCTGCTGCAAGAGAGCTTGACAGGAAGATGGCACAATGCAGAAAGAACTTGGACTGGAACGGCCAGATTTCGCTGAGCCTTGATCCTGAGAAGGTACGCAAGTGGCGTGCAGAGGTTCCTCCTTCGGAGAGCGAAGTCTGCTCGATGTGCGGGGAGTTTTGTGCAATAAGAATTGTCGAGAAGGCATTAAGAAAAAAGGAATGAAAACAGCCCTTACAATAGCCGGCTCTGATCCTACAGGTGGTGCAGGGTTACAGGCAGATCTGAAAGTCTTCAGGGCTTTCGAAGTGCACGGTCTCACTGTGGTGTCCGCCATTACAGCACAGAATACTGTGGGCGTTGAGTCTGTCCTTCCTGTTGAGAAAGAGTTTTTTGAAAAACAGCTCCATACCCTTCTTTCTGATATCAAGCCTGAGGCTGTGAAGTTAGGAATGCTCTATAGCACGTGGGCTGTGGAACTTATCAGAAGTGCGATAAAAGAATATTCGCTGAGGAATCTTGTAATTGACCCGGTAACAGTTTCTTCGTCCGGTAAAACCCTTGTTGCCGATGGGACTCTTGATGCCATGAGGGAAAAACTTTTTTCGCTCTCTAAAGTGATAACCCCGAATATCTATGAGGCATCTGTTCTGACAGGGGTCCGGATTGAAAACAGAAAAGATCTGGAAGAGACTGCCAAAATTCTGAAAAATATGGGCCCTGAAGTCGTTGTTATCACCGGCGGACACCTTGAAGGGATAGCGCTTGATTTGTATTATGATGGAGAGTTCCATGATGTTGAAAGTGAAAAGGTGGGGGGTGAATATCATGGTACAGGATGTGTGTTTTCTGCTGCTATTACAGCATCAATTGCTCGAGGCCATACCCCTCTTGAATCTGTCAGAAGAGCAAAAGAATTCATTAACAGGGCAATTAAGAGGGCCTATCATCCGGGAAAAGGGATGGGACTGCTTTATATATAAATAGATGAGTGAATTCAGAAGGCGTGAAAGTAATCTTATGTGAAAATAGCCGAAGCATCTTGCTTCGGTTCAGTCTTTTCATTTTGTTTTTGCTTCTCGCAGCCGGCTGTGACAGGCCTCAGGTAACGAGCGAGGAATTTAGTGAGATTGACGTTTCACAAGAACCCAAGCAAAATCAGTTTAAGTCAAAGGAATCAATTATTTTAAAAATAGCAGTGGACAGCGAATTTATTTTTAATCCCGTAGCTGAATATAAGATAGCTGCAGTTTTGGTGGGCAAGAAATGTTATCGTGATGGTTGGCGTGGAAAGGTCGCCCCTGTTGACCTTGCTCTTGTCTGGGGGAAACTGGCAGAGCCGGAAAGTGACAAATACGTTTCTTACAGTCAGTATGATAGGTGGTATTTTTATGAACTCAAGACTGGCAGTCCCTTCAATAGTTCCTATGTCATAAGCCATTCTGCGAATAACCATATCATTCCCGCTGGTGAAAATATCCTCAAGGCTGTTAAAACAATCGAGAAGAAGGAAAAGGTTTTACTTGAGGGGTTTTTAGTGAATGTCAAAGGTCGCCATAAAGGAGAAAACTTCTGGTGGAACAGCAGTTTGAAGCGCGCTGATACGGGTGATGGCTCCTGCGAAGTTTTCTATGTCAAGAAGGTAAGAATAGGTACGAAGGTTTATGAATAAAGTACGAAGAAAAACAGCAAAAAGGAATATTGTTTTAACAAACTAATCAGGCAGTGTCCAGGAGGTAGGGGCCTCTGAGCTCTCCCAAAGAATTAAGATAGTCTCTTGCTTCATCAAGTGCTCTCTTTACCGCCTTTTTTCCGTACAATCCGATTGCAACATGGAAGAAATCAAGATGGGCGAGATGCTTGAATATGTATTTCCATGAATAAAATCGCCCCATTGCCTTAAGACTTTCGATATGAAGAGTTTGAGGACTCATAAGGAGCGGCTCATAGACAATATGATGACCGTCATATTTGCTCCAGTCAATGTGAAGGAGTCTGCCTGATTCTCTCATCTCATTAAAGAACGGCGTGCCCGGCAGAGGTGTAAGCATCAAAAATTGAATGGTGTCAATACCGTGGGTTATGGCAAAGTCAGTTGTTTTCTTGAGGGTATCTACCGTATCTGTATCAGCACCGAAAACAAACATCCCATGGATTTCTATTCCATGGTCTCTTACTGTCCTGATACAGTGCACGATCTCCTCAAGGTTCTGTTTTTTATTATATGCCTCAAGGGTTTTTGGGTTTACAGATTCAAAACCGATATGGACGGTGTCACAACCTGAATCTGCCATGAGGCGCAACAGTTCTTCATCCTTAGCCACATCTGTCCTCACCTGAGCAGACCACTTGAAACTAATACGCTCAGCGATCATCGCACGGAGTAGCTCCTTTGTCCGCTCCCTGTTTGCAGTAAAATTGTCATCGACAAAAAACTTGTTGCCCCTTGAGATCGTATCAATCTGTTTAAATTCCCTGATCAGTATTTCGACAGACTTAAACCGGTATTTTCTTCCAAACATTTGGATCACAGAACAGAATCTGCAATTAAAGGGGCATCCCCTTGATGTCGAAATTGGATAGATATGAGAAGGTTTCCACTGCTGGACGAGCTTAAAATCAGGCAGAGGGAGTATATTGAGGTCTTCGATGAGAGGTCTCGGTGGATTATTGATGACACCATTGCCATTGTTTCTGTAACTGAGGCCTTTTATTGAAGCGATGTCCGGGGTCCCTTTCTCGAGATAATCAACAAGTTCGGGCAGAGTTACATCTCCCTCTCCCCGAACCACATAATCAGAGTGTTTCATTGATTCTTCCGGAAGGAAGGATGGATGAGCGCCTCCCATGACAACAGGGATCCCTTTTTTCCTGCATCTGTCGGCAATTCTATATGCCCTTCTGGAAGTTGAGGTAATGGTAGAAATACAGACGACATCAGAGTTTTCAATATAGGACCAGTCAGGGGCAGCGATATCCTCAATGAAGACTCTTGCTTCACAGCCACGTTCCTTTAACATTGTGGAAAGCAGGACTGAGCCGAGCCTCGGAATCGGGAACTTGCTAAAAATATTGGCAGCGGGTGATTTTGCTTCAATAAACGAGATTTTCATGATTCTCCTTATATGTTAATTCCGATAATATTATGAAGAGATATATCCTCTTTTTTCATGGAAGGAAAGAAATATCATATTTTAACACTATAGCATAATAATGCACATTT
>JBGPPR010000094.1:0-5162 GCA_041488675.1 Thermodesulfovibrionia bacterium | reverse complement strand
CACCGGTATCCTGGCAGAGGGGTCTCTCCTTCTCCCGGGCAATCCTTATATTCTCAAGAATCGCTGCTAAAGCGGCCCCTGCGGTTGATCCATCCCTTTCAGCTCTTGATGCCCGCCTTAGGGATTCTTCAACGTCTTGAGGCAGTGATGTTGCAGCCTTTCTATAGAGATTGACAATCTCTTCTCGTAAGGAACCCATTTTATTATTATTATTTCACATTTTTCACAAATTTTTCGAAAGAAAAAAAATATTTCGAAAGGACTTGACTTTTTCTTCAAGGCCAAAATGATAGTTTTTTAAAAAAATATTGCAAAAATTCGTGATTTGTGATAGCATCGAGTAGCGTGGTTACTTTTGTCAGTGAAAATCCTACAAGAGAGAAGATACTCTTTCTGCTCAAGAAGAAAGGTCCCCTGTCTATTGACGACCTGAGCAGGCAGATGGGGATAACCCCCATGGGAATCAGGCAACACCTCATATCGCTCGAGAGAAAAGGGCTTGTGGATTACATAGCACGAAGGTATGGTGTTGGCAGGCCGGCATTCCTTTATAAACTGACGGAAAAGGCGGACGACCTTTTCCCGAAGGCTTATCACAAGTTTATCTTAACCACCCTGAAAGAACTCGAAAAGAATGAAGGAAGGGACAAAGTAGATGAAATATTCAGATGGCGCAAGGAAAAAATCCTGAAGGATAAAAAGGAAGCTCTTTCAGAGAAGAAAAGTCTTCAAGACAGGGTGTTTGCTTTGAAGGATGTTCTTGAATCAGATGGATATCTTGTGGACCTCGACATGGATGATAACAACTTTATTTTAAAAGAGTTCAACTGCCCAATTGCAAGAGTTGCTTCAGAGTATCGGGAGGCCTGCAAGTATGAGTTGCAAGTGTACAGGGAACTATTGAGAAAAGAAGTAACTCGCCAGGAGTGTATAGCTGAAGGCAGTCCCTCTTGCACATATGTCATTCCAAAGACTCCTCTAAGAGCTTAAGCAGTCAGTATTTCTCACTGTTTGCTCCAAGAATATTTTCCAGCCTTGGTAACAATGTTGTCATTCCGGCTCGTCCGGTCGTAGCGACTCTCAGCGAAGACTCGCATCGAGAATCTTTCTTTGGGAAGGACTCAGACAAGTACGCCTGCAGGGGATAAGCGGGGGTGACAGTAAAAGAGACGTGCTATACGGAGAACAGTTTTTCTACAAGAGTCAATAATGTGGGATCATACCAGTAAAGCTTATCTCTTGACTTTAGGTAGAGGTCGTTTTTATTATTCTTTATCCGGGGCGTAGCGCAGTCTGGTAGCGCACACGGTTCGGGACCGTGGTGTCGAAGGTTCAAATCCTTTCGCCCCGACTTTACCTCGTTAGAAAAGAAGCCCGACCTTTTGGGGGAATAAAATATGGCGATGGGTGGATTTAAAGCCCCAACCGACTTTTCTAACGGGTTTATCCACCGATCCTTGACATAGGTCTTCTGGAGCATTCTTTGTTCTTCATTAGGGACCAGAGTTCTGAACTGCGAATTCCAATATCATGTCCCCTCGGTTTTACCTCGATGGAGAGCTTGATGAGGCGCTCAATTTCATCATCTGGTGCACCACCCCGGAGAGCGGGTTTCAAATCGATTTCTGTTTCTGAAAAGAGACAGGGCCTGAGCTTGCCGTCAGCCGTCAATCGAAGGCGGTTACATTCTCCGCAGAAATGGTTGCTGATCGGGCTGATAAAGCCAATCATGCCGGGGGCATTGTCAAGTCTAAAGTATATTGCCGGTCCTGACCTTTTTACCTTTACGGGAGTAATGGTACCAACACCTTCAACAATCGATTTCATTTCTTCTACAGAGATAAATCGTTCAGGACTCCACAGTCCTTCGGTTCCAAAGGGCATGAATTCTATGAACCTGATCTGGTAGGGGCACTTTAATGTTAACTTCGCAAAATCCCCTATCTCTTCACTATTGAGCCCCCGAATGGGAACCATATTGATCTTAATTGGTGTTAGCCCAGCCTTTTCAGCGGCTTCGATCCCACTCAAGACGAGATGCAAATCTCCGCCTCTTGTTATTTCTTTGTATCTGTCGGGTCTGAGAGAATCAAGACTTATGTTGATCCTTTTTAAGCCCGCTTCAGCCAGTTCATCCGCATAGCCTGCCAGGAGAATACCATTTGTTGTCAGGCTCAGATCTTTTATCCCCTCTATATTATTTATCGCTGAAATGAGATAGGTAACATTTTTTCTCGCAAGAGGCTCCCCACCGGTTATGCGTACTTTCCTTACGCCTACTCCTGCGGCAATCCTGACAACCCGAATGATTTCTTCATACCGTAGAATCTCTTTATGCTCAAGCGGTATGAGACCGTCAGAAGGCATACAATAGACACAACGCAGATTGCACCTGTCGGTAATCGATATTCTCAGGTAATCGATCGTTCTCTTATAACTATCTTTGAGACTGGTCATTTTTTCTTTTTTGAGGAGCTTTTCTCGATCTCGTCTATCTTTTTCTTCGCGAGTTCTGCTTCTCGAGAGGCGGGATAGAGTTCTATAACCTTATCGAGAATGGTCTTCCCTGTCTTCTTGTCTCCCATTTCTGTAAAGGCAAATCCCTGCTTCAGAAGCGCTCCCACAGCTTTTTCGCTTTTCGGATATTTCTTTAGAACAGCTTCGTAAGCAAGGATTGCGGCTTCGAAGTCTTTCTCACCATAGTATGTTTCAGCAATCCAGAACTGTGCATTATCCGCGAGTTCGTCCTGGGGAAACTCTTTAATGAAGACCTCGAACTTTTCCCTGGCTCCTTTATATTTCTTATCCTTAAAAGCGTCATACGCTTCTTCATACAGTGATACTTTATCTTTGGATTCCGCAGGTTTTACCGGTTTTTGGGCTTGCTCTTGTGGAGATTCCTTCTTGAGTTCCTCTGCTTCCTTTCTTCCGACAGTCTGTTGACCATCCAGGGCATTCAATTTGTTCTTCATCTGCTTAATCTGGTCTTCTATATTTGCTATTTGTGCTTTAATGAGAGTCATCTCGGAAGCAGAATCTTTCAATGCCTTTTCTGTAGAGTATTTATTCTCATCAAATTTCCCGGTAAGCACCTGCAGGTTTTTTTCCGTCTCTGAAACCCTTGATTGGAGATCTCCCTGGTTTTCCCTGAAGGCACGAAAGTCGTCTTCCTTTATGACATTGGCAGTTTTCGCTTTCAGGTCATTCACGTCTTTCTTTAATTCAAAAAGTTCCTTTCTTGACTGGCTTGCATCACCTCTCACGGTTTCGAAATCCGTTGTTGAAACACAGCCGGATAAAACCAGAACAGTAAACAGTACGCAGAAACCAGCATTCAGTTTTAAACTTTGTATTTTTACTTTCAAACCCTGAGCCTTGAACCTTTTCATCGTTATTTACTCTTCCCCATCAGGAAGACAAAGTGATCCCGGCGGTTTTTCTGCCAGCAGTCTTCTGTCTTCTCTGTACAGAGAGGTTTCTCTTCACCATAGCTGATGATATTGATCCTGCCTGAAGGTATACCGAGTGCAACGAGATAATCTCTTGCTGCCTTGGCCCTTCTGTCACCAAGGGCAAGGTTATATTCATTTGTCCCCCGGTCGTCACAATGTCCCTCTACGAGTAAATCTGCGGATTTGTTTTTCAGCAGCCAGTCTGCCACGGATTGAAGTGTTGGCTTTGCATCCGGACGGATATCATACTTGTCAAAATCAAAATGGACGTCATTAAAAATGCTTTTTTCCTCAGCATACTTCGGCGCTTCTCCTTCTCTTGTTTCTATCTTTGCAATCTGCTGTTCTGTTATCTTTTCCTCGGGAATCTTTTGTTCTTGTCCGCCTACACCTCCTGCTCTGGTCTCCCCAGGGGTTCCTGACGGTTGAGGCTGGACTACTTTTCTCTGAGCACAACCAAAAAGCATGTACCCAAAAACTAATACCAATACCAAAATCAACACCTTTTTCATAAAGCCTCCTTTTTTGAAAATTAGTTTGGTGACCATCTCGGGTAAAAAGCCTTCACCTTTCTTGGTGTAATCCTTTTCTGGGATTCTCCATTTGCCCTCATGATATATATGCCCTTCACCACGTCTCTGTCCGACGTAAAGGTTATGAACCTTCCGTCAGGAGAAAAAGAAGGGTCTTCATTGTTTCCCTGCGTTGTAAGCTGGGTTAGTCCTGTCCCATCAGGATTAACAATAAATATTTGATTTGTATTTCTTCTTCCTGAAAAAACTATCTTATCACCTCTGGGGGACCAGTTCGGGGAAGTATTATAGGAACCTTCGAAGCTAATCCTCCTCACATCCGAGCCACCTTTTCGCATCGTGTAAATTTGAGGACTTCCACCTCTGTCGGAAACAAAAGCAATATAATTGCCGTCAGGGGAGATGGCAGGCGATACCTCGATACTCCGTGAAGACGTCAGTTTGTTCACCATGTTATTCCTCAAACTCATAGTATAGAGGTCTATGTTCCCATCCTTCGAGGAGGAAAAGATGAACTCATTTCCGTCTGGTGACAGATCACCCGCAATGTTTGTGCCCTTTGAGGAGAAGACCTTTTTTACTGTTCTATTTGAAAAGTTTACCAGATATATACCCCATTGTCTATTCCGCTCGGCTGAGTAGATGATATTTGCACCGTCCCTCGACCAGTGGGGGGAAAGAATAAGATTTTCTTTTAATCCAAGCTTTGAACTCCTTTTCCCATCCCAGTCCATAATATAAATATCTTTTGTGCCGCCCTCTTCTGCAACAAAGGCTATTCTTGACCTGAAAATACCCGTTTCGCCGGTAAGCGCCTTGTAGATATCACTTGCAATAGTGTGGCCGATCGGCCTGATCAGTTCCTTACCTGCTTTATATTCTTTTTTGAATATTTCCTTTGCCTCGATAACATCAAAAAGGGATACAGGAAGGATGAGTTCTTTTCCCTCTTTGACAGTCCCTTTAACGACGGTCTCTACGCCAAGAGGGGTCCAGTTTTTCGGATTAAATGGCTGGGAGATGCCTTCTATATAGGCAGCCCTGTCAATGTAAGTAAAAAATCCAGTGAATTCAAGATCGTCCTTGATGATATCTGATATTTCTTTCCCTGAAAGGCCGCCGAAGTCGTATATAGCAATAGGAAGTTTTTCCATGGCTGGTGAAGTAATATCGATAT
>JBGPPR010000093.1:0-5194 GCA_041488675.1 Thermodesulfovibrionia bacterium | reverse complement strand
AGTTTTTCTATTTTATAGAGTTATAACACAAGAAACCACGTAAACTCAATAAACCGGACTAACTGATTATCCCCTTCAAATCCTTTTCATATACCGGCCCATAAACAGTAAGAGAGAACTTTTCCTGTTTTATAAGCTTTTCAGCAAGGTTTTGAATATGGCCCAGAGTAATGGAATCGACTTCTTTCATGATCTCTTTCGGAGAATAGTATCTCCTGTGGTATATTTCCTGCCGGGCAATATTGGTCATGCGGCTGCTCGTAGACTCAAGCCCAAGAATAATGTTTCCTTTCAGTTGATTTTTTGAACGCTGCAGCTCCACCTCGGTAAGTGTAGATTTTAAATCGTTCATCTCTTTGAGAATCAGCCCTGCTACCTCCCCTACTCTTTTCCTGCTGACGCCCGCATAAACACCCCAAATGCCCGTGTCATAATAGGATGAGACGAAAGAGTAAATCGAATATGCAAGACCCCTTTTTTCCCTGATTTCCTGAAAGAGCCGTGAGCTGACTCCTGCCCCAAAAATAGTGTTCAGGACATAGAGGCTGTAACGGTCTTCACTCGTTTGAGGAATACCCTCAATGCCGAGACATATATGTGCCTCGGAGAGCTCTTTGTGAAAGACATCAACTTTGCTCTCAAAATGGGGCAGTGGACCTTTTGCAGGTTCTGATCCCCTTCTCAAACTGCCCAGGCTTCTACTAAGAATGCTGATAATTGTATCATGTTCAAAATTTCCGGCACATGATATTACAACATCCTTTGTGCCGTAGTACTTTCTTATGTGTGAAATTAGATCCTCTCGTGTAAAGGATTTTACCGTCTCTCGCCTTCCGAGGACAGGTTGACCAAGACCCTTGTTACCCCAGATTGTCTGATTGAACAAGTCATGAATATAGTCATCCGGTGTGTCTTCAATTAGTTTTATCTCTTCTTTGACTATTCCCTTTTCTTTCTCGATATCCTCTTCAGGAAACGTTGAGTGAAGAAAGATATCTGCGAGCAACTCGATCCCCTTTTCAATATATTCATCAAGGATTTTCACATAGAATGTTGTACTCTCCTTTGATGTGAATGCATTGATCTCTCCGCCGAGGGAATCTATCTCAACGGCAATATCCTTTGCGGTTCGTTTAACGGTGCCCTTAAAAAACATATGTTCAAGGAAATGGGAAATTCCACTCTTATTAAATTCTTCATCTCTCGAACCAACCTTGACCCAAATACCGAGGGCCACGGACCGCATATTTTTTAATTGCTCCATAACCACAGGGATTCCATTTGACAGGTGTTCTTTTTTAAACATGGCTGGGCTTAGAATGTAATGTTATAGATTGAAGCTATGAGAGGTCTTTTTCTGTTACTTTTCCGTACTTTTGTCTCTCATTGCCTCTTTTCTGGATAAGCGTATCCTCCCTAACTTATCAATTTCGATGACCTTCACAAGAACCTCGTCTCCCTCATTCAATTCGTCAGTTACCTTCGCTATTCTCTTGTCAGATATCTGCGATATATGAAGCAGACCTTCTGTTCCGGGGAGGACTTCAACAAAAGCCCCAAAATCAACGATCCTTTTTACCTTACCAGGATATATCTTTCCGAGTTCAACCTCGGCGATAATACTTGTAATTATGTCCATGGCCTTTTTTGCAGATTCCCCATCGGGGGAAGCTATGTTGATAAGGCCGCTGTCGTTTATATCTATCTTCACGCCTGTTTGTTCAACAATACTACGGATAACCTTTCCACCAGTACCTATAACATCTCGGATTTTGTCCTGTTTAATCTGCATTGTGTATATCCTCGGAGCATAAGGTGCAAGATTTTCCCGTGGAGCAGCTATTGTTTCTCTCATCTTGTCAAGGATATAGAGCCTGCCTTGCCGTGCCTGCTCAAATGCCCTTTCCATTACCTCATGCGATATGCCGCCTATCTTCGTATCCAGCTGGAATGCCGTAATCCCTTTTTCTGTGCCGGTCATCTTGAAATCCATGTCTCCAAGATGATCTTCAAGGCCCAGGATATCAGTGAGAATAACGACTCTGTCACCTTCCTTTATAAGCCCCATCGCTATACCGGCAACATGGGTCCGAATCGGGACACCTGCGTCCATCAGTGCAAGGGAGCCACCACACACTGTTGCCATTGAGGATGATCCGTTAGACTCTAATATGTCCGAAACCACCCGTACGGTATAAGGAAACTCCGTCTTTGAGGGGATAACAGCTTTAAGAGCTCTTTCCGCAAGCATACCATGACCTATCTCACGCCTGCCAGGTCCCCTCAATGGTTTCACCTCTCCGACACTGAAAGGGGGAAAATTATAGTGCAGCATGAAGGTCTTTGAAGACTCACCTTCAAGTGAGTCAATCCTTTGCTCATCATCTGCAGTACCGAGGGTAACAACGGCAAGACATTGCGTCTCTCCTCTTACAAAAAGTGCTGACCCGTGAGTCCTTGGGAGAATACCTGCTTCGCAACTTATTTTCCTTATCTCTTCGGAGTGCCTTCCATCTGCCCGAATATTTTCATTGAGAATCATGCCTCTCACAAGTTCTCTCTCTATGTCATTAAACAATGCGCTTATTTCTTTAGAGATATCAGTCTCACCTGTATTCAGTTTTTCGATTGTCTCTCCGAGCATTTCGTCGAGAATTTTCTGCCTTCTCATTTTATCAGGGATGGTGATAGCACTTTTTATTTTTTCAATCGCTATTTCAGCCACAGCCTTTTTAAGCTCCTCATCCACAACAGGAGGTATGAATATCCTTTTCTCTCTTGCAGCTATTGCTTGTAAATCCCGCTGAAGAGCACACAGATGTTTGATCTCCTGGTGTGCCAGCCGTATAGCCTCAAGAAGGTCGGTCTCTGTTATTTCCTGACCTTCACCTTCTACTATCACCACTGCATCTTCAGTGCCGGCTACAACCAGGGCAAGGTCGCACTCCTCAGTTTCTCTAATGTTCGGGTTTATCACAAAAGAGCCTGCAATCCTGCCGATTCTCACTGCACCAACAGGACCATTGAATGGAATATCTGAAATGGTGAAAGCGGCTGACATGCTTATGATTCCAAGAATATCAGCGATATTCTCATCCCCGAACGAAAGAACATTAACGATCCCCTGTGTCTCGCAGCAGAACCCTTTCGGTAAGAGTGGTCTTATCGGTCTATCAATGAGGCGTGAAGTAAGAATCTCTTTTTCTGAAGGTCTGCCCTCTCTCTTAAAGAACCCGCCTGGTATCTTTCCTGCTGAGTAAGCTTTTTCCTGATAATCCATTGTAAGAGGGAAAAAATCCAAACCTTTTTTTTCAATTCTGTCGGATACGACTGTGGCGAGAACTACTGTGTCACCGCATCGGGCTACTACTGCACCGTCTGCCTGTTTTGCGAGTCTGCCTGTTTCAAGGGAGAATATCTTGCCTTGGACATCAACCTCAACCTTATGCATTATTTTCTGAGTCCAAGCTGTTCAATCAGCTTCTCATAGCGTTCCTTTTTTGTCTTCTTGAGATAATCGAGTAACTTTCTCCTCTCACTGATCAGCTTAAGAAGACCTCTCCTCGAGTGGTGATCATTCTTATGTAACTTGAAATGGTCATTGAGGTAATTGATTCTCTCGCTCAATAAGGCTACCTGCACCTCAGGAGAACCTGTATCATGATCATGAAGCTTATAGGTGTTAATGATTGTCTGTTTCCGTTCCCTGTCGAAAGTCATATGGTCACCATCCTTGAAAGTTATTTAAAAATAACACATTACTATTCCGTATGTAAACCCCGTCAGAAATTATGGGTGTGCTCTTAGTGCCAAACCATCATGCATTTACAGCCCCCATCCCCAAGAGACAGGGTTCTTCCAAGGGTAGACCCATCCCTCACTATACCGTAGACTTAGATAAATCTTTTTTCATCTTCGCCTTTAGTGCGGCTTGTGCCCCTGCAAGCTTGGCTATGGGAATCCTGTAGGGTGAACAGCTCACATAATTGAGACCGATCTTATGGCAAAACTCTACTGATTTGGGTTCACCTCCATGCTCTCCACATATCCCTATCTTAAGATTCTTCTTTACCTTTCTTCCTTTTTCTACCGCAATCCTCATAAGAACACCTACCCCTTCCTGATCAAGGGTTATGAAAGGGTCGTCGCTCAAGATCCCCTTCTCGACATAGTATGGCAAAAATCTTCCGGCATCATCTCTTGAAAGTCCAAATGTGGTTTGCGTGAGGTCATTTGTACCAAAGGAGAAAAAGTCTGCCTGGGTTGCTATCTCATCTGCTGTGATAGTAGCTCGAGCAACCTCTATCATGGTCCCAACTCTATAGTGAACCCTGATATTATATTTTTTCTGAACCTCTTCAGCCACCTTTATGGCCATCTCTCTCATCATCTTCAGCTCATTTACATGGGCGACGAGGGGGATCATGATCTCAGGGATAACCTTCATCTTCTGTTTTGCGAGCTCACATGCAGCCTCCATAATGGCCTGAACCTGCATCTCGTACATCTCCGGGTAAGTTATGCCAAGCCTGCATCCCCTGTGACCGAGCATGGGATTAAACTCACGTAGTGCATTGTTTCTTGTCTTCAGTTTTTCAAAAGGAACTCCCATATCTTCTGAAAGTAGTTTAAGCTCATCATCAGTCTGGGGGAGAAACTCGTGGAGAGGTGGATCAAGGAGCCTTATTGTCACAGGCAGTCCTTTCATCTCAGTAAAGATACCGATAAAGTCTCCTTTTTGCATTGGGAGTATCTTTTCCAGGGCTTTTCTCCTCCCTGGTGTGTCATCAGCCAGTATCATCTCACGGACTGCCATGATCCTCTCAGGATCGAAGAACATGTGCTCGGTACGGCACAGGCCAATGCCTTCTGCCCCGAACCCTCTTGCAACACGAGCATCATTTGGCGTATCAGCGTTAGCCCATACCCCAATCTTTCTGAATTCATCTACCCATTTCATAATCGTAGTAAAATCACCTGTGAGCTCAGGCGTTGTGAGTACTACTTGACCGAGGATTACTTCTCCTGTGGTCCCATTCAGGGTGATAAAGTCACCTTCCTTGATGACATGTGTATCTACGATAAAATACTTGCCTTCTTCATTTATAGTGATAGCACCACAGCCGGCAACACAGCATTTCCCCATGCCCCTTGCTACAACAGCCGCATGAGATGTCATACCACCCCTTGCGGT
>JBGPPR010000092.1:0-5212 GCA_041488675.1 Thermodesulfovibrionia bacterium | reverse complement strand
CGATAATAAGGAACTTCCCCCTTCTGCTGCGTTGATGCAAATGATCACCGGTTTTTGGGTCTCATCGGCGGTTTATGTTGCAGCTAAATTAGGACTTGCAGACCACATAGGGGACGACTCCATAAATACTGATGAACTTGCCTTGCGCGCAGGCGCTCATCCCGGCGCGCTGTACCGTCTTCTCCGCGCGTTATCGAGCGTTGGTGTATTCACAGAGGTGGAACCACGGCGCTTCGTTCTGACCCCTATCGGCAATTGTCTCAAGAGCGATAGCACTGGCTCACTCCGTGCATTTTCTATCGTGGGCCGGGAAATTGGCTGGGAGCCATGGGGGCAGCTTCTCCATTCTGTTCGTACAGGGGAGACAGCTTTTGATCATCTCCACGGGATGGGGTATTTCGAGTTTCTCAAGCAAAACCCTGAACTTGCGCGGCTATTCGATGAGGCGATGACTGGCTTTGTCACGATGAACGGCCTCGCGGTCGCCGCTGCGTACGATTTTACTCCTTTCTCGACAATTGTTGATGTGGGAGGAGGGCACGGCACTCTCATCGGAACAATCCTGAAGCAAAATCCGAAGACAAAAGGGATAGTTTTTGATCGTCCCGATGTCGTTGAGTTGGCGAAAAACAGACTTGTTTCTGCCGGACTTTCGAATCGATGTGATTGTATCGGAGGGGATTTTTTTGTCTCTCTACCATCAGGCGGTGATGCTTATCTCCTCGCATCGGTTATCCACAATTGGAACGACGAGAAGAGCCTTGCGATTTTCAGGAATTGCCGGCGAGTGATGGGGAGCAACGCTCGAATTCTACTGCTCGAAATGGTTATTCCTCCGGGCGATGTGTCTTTCTTTGGCAAACTTCTCGATCTTAATATGCTGGTAAACTTTGGTGGCCGGGAGAGAACTGAGGTGGAATATCGTAACCTTTTATCTGCCGCCGGATTCCAACTTACGCGAATTGTGCCAACGAGTACTCCCGCGAGTCTAATCGAAGCAGTCCCCGTATAATCATGCAAGGGAAGATTACCGGAGGCAAACAGAAATGCAAACAGGCTAACAAGCGAAGGTGCTGTTATATTTCTTTCAGTTTCTCTGCCTGGTAGTGAGTAATCAGACTATCTATGATCTCATCAAGATTCCCTTCGAGAACTTGTTCGAGTCTATGAAGTGTAAGACCGATCCTGTGGTCAGTGATACGGTTCTGGGGAAAGTTATATGTCCTAATTCTCTCACTTCTGTCTCCGGTGCCTACCTGTGATTTCCTCTCAAGGGCTCTCTCTTTTTCTTTCCTTTCCATTTCAGCCTCATAAAGCCGTGAGCGGAGAACCTTCATAGCCTTCTCTCTGTTTTTAATCTGTGAGCGTTCATCCTGGCACTGAACTATAAGACCTGTTGGAATATGGACTATCCTTACTGCAGAATAGGTTGTATTAACTCCCTGACCCCCAGGCCCTGAGGAGCAAAAGGTATCTACCCTGATGTCTTTTTCTTGAACCGTGATATCAACCTCCTCTGCCTCGGGAAGGACGGCTACGGTTGCAGCAGAGGTATGGATTCTTCCGGAGGCTTCTGTAACAGGAACCCGCTGAACCCTGTGTGCCCCGCTTTCATACTTCAATCTGCTGTATGCACCTTTCCCCTGAATTGAAGCGATCACTTCTTTTATTCCTCCGAGGCCGGTAGAGTTCATGTCTATCATTTCAACTTTCCATCTTTTCTGCTCGGCATATTTTAGATACATTTTTAGGAGATTAGCGGCGAACAAAGCGGCTTCTTCGCCTCCTGTTCCTGCCCTGATCTCGATGATTACATTCTTCTCGTCCCGGGGATCTTTTGGAAGGAGCATAAGTTTAAGTTTTTCTTCTATTTCCGGTTTTTTACCTTTGAGCTCTTCAAGTTCTTCCTGGGCAAGCTTGCGAAGGTCGCCATCACCCCCTTTCAGCAGCTCTTCTGCACCTTCTAAATCGGAGAGGAGTTTTCTGTACTCCCTGATTTTTTCAACAAGCGGTTGGAGTTCAGCCCGTTCCTTTGAGTATTTATGAAGCTCCGACGGTTTCGACAAAACAGACTGGTCCATGAGAAGCTCTGTAAGTTCTTCGTATTTATCTTCTATTGTTTTAAGTTTTTCGAGCATCTGGTTCCTCTATTTTCAATACCTCTTCGAGTGCCCTGATGGCGACTTCGATCTGGTTATCATCAGGCTCTCTTGTTGTGAGGTTCTGGAGTAAAAGGCCCGGCTGTATGAGCATGTGAATCACAGGGTTGGTTTTCATCCTCGATGATAGTTTCAGGAGTTCAAAGGAAAGCCCTGCTATTAAGGGAATGAAAACGAGCCTCGAAAGAAATTTGTTCAGAAAAGACCACGTTTGAGGGATGAGGGAAAAAGTGAGGATGCTTACGACCATGACTATGAGCAGAAAACTTGTGCCGCATCGCGGATGACGAGGGCTGTAATCTCTTATCTCCTGCGGTGTCAGGTCTTTTTTATTCTCATAGGCGTGGATCACTTTGTGCTCGGCACCATGGTATTCGAAGATCCTCCTCATTTCTTTCCAGGTGCCGACAGCAGCCAGGTATGCAAGAAAAAGAATGATCCTGATGATACCGTCAACGAGATTAAAGAGGAGTGAACTCTTTGAGACGGATGGCAGGACGACACCTAATAATTTCGTTGCATAGAGGGGAAGCACTATGAAGAAAGCTATACCGAGTATTATGGCGACCACGATGGTCAGACCCATGGTAAGGGGGTTTGATGGTTTCTGATCTTCTTCTTCGTATGCCTTCCGTGCGGAGAACTCTATAGCCCTTATGCCGAGAGAAAGGGCCTGATAAAGTGCCACGGCTCCTCTCAAAACAGGCAGTTTGAAAATCCTGGGAATGTTTTTCAGAACCTCCCTCTTTACATGGATATCCCCCTTCGGTCCCCTGACTGCTACTGTCCAGCCTTTTCGGGACTTCATCATAACACCTTCTATGACTGCCTGGCCACCAATGTTTTCCATGGAATTACAAAAAAAATCGTTAGTCCTGTCGTGAAGACTAACGATTATGAAGGTTTTCTATCTACTTCTCGGTGCCTGTTGCCTGTTTCTTGGCGTATTTTCTCCTAAACTTCTCGACCCTTCCCTCAGCATCAACGATCTTCTGTTTTCCTGTAAAGAAAGGATGACACTTGGAGCATATATCGACGCGGATATTTTGTCTTGTCGATTTTGTCATAATAGTCTCACCGCAGGCACAGGTAACTTTAACTTCGTTATATTGCGGATGAATTTTTTCCTTCAATGTTTTCCTCCTGAATATAGTTTCGCTTACAGCTTAGATGTTTAGTAAGCAAATGTAATTGTAATAAATTTCTAATACTTTTGGCAACCTCCCTTTGATCCCCTCCTTGGTAAGGAGGGGAATGGGGAGGTATCAATGGCTTTCCCTTGATTTCCATTATTCTATCCGTTATTCTTCCTGTATGCAAAGAGAAACAGTGGATTTTCTCATTATGGGAAGTGGTGTTGCCGGCCTCAGGGCTGCCGTAGAGCTTGCACCTCATGGCAATGTCCTTATCGTTACAAAAGACAGACCAAGGGAGAGCAGCACCGAATATGCCCAGGGCGGAATCGCTGTTGCTCTGAGTGATGAGGATGAGATAGGTATCCACTATGAAGATACCCTGAGGGCCGGAGATGGTCTTTGCAGGGAAGAGGCTGTGAAAATACTCGTTGAAGAGGGTCCTGAAAGGATTATAGAGCTTATATCCTGGGGTGCTGAATTCGACAAAGAGGGGACTAAGCTTGACTTCACTCTTGAAGCTGCCCATTCAAGGAGAAGAATACTGCATGCTCACGGTGATGCGACAGGAAGGGAACTCGAGAGGGTGCTTCTCGCGAAGGTGAGCTCCTTTTCGTCCGTGAGAACATATCCCTTTTCTTTCACTATTGACCTGCTCGCAAGAGACGGGGAATGTCATGGTGCATACATCCTGAAAGGTAAAGAAGTTATCACTCTTTTCGCTAAGGCAACAATTCTGGCCACAGGCGGAGGATGCCAGATTTTCTCGAGGACAACGAACCCGCCGGTTTCGACAGGGGATGGTATGGCAATAGCTTTTCGGGCGGGAGCCGTGTTGGAGGATATGGAATTTATACAGTTTCATCCAACAAGTCTTTATTCTCCCCTTGCTCCGCAGTTTCTCCTAAGTGAGGCTGTGAGGGGAGAAGGAGCGATACTTAGGAACATCAGGAAAGAAAGGTTTATGGAGGATTATCACCCCATGGCAGAGCTTGCTCCCAGGGATGTCGTGTCGCGCGCAATCATATCGGAGATGGTTAAAACAAAAAGCAACCATGTATATCTCGACCTGACACTTCTCGGAAAGGAATTCCTCAAGAAACGGTTTCCAAGGATTTATTCAACCTGCCTCCAGTATGATATTGACATTACAAGAGAACTTGTCCCTGTTTCTCCGGCAGCCCATTATATGATGGGCGGCGTCAAGACCGACACCGGAGGCGGCACAAACATAAGAGGACTTTATGCAGCCGGAGAAGTTGCCTGTACCGGTGTGCATGGGGCGAACAGACTTGCGTCGAATAGCCTTCTGGAGGGTCTTGTCTACGGTGCAAGAGCAGGGAAGTCGGCATTAAATACCTCAATTAACAATGGGCAATTAACAATGAGTATTGAAGAAAGTGCTCTTAGCTCCTCGCTCTTAGCTCCTCGCTCAATTCCTGACCATGAGGAAGTGAGACACGAACTGAGGAAACTCATGTGGGAAAGGGTTGGCATCATCCGTTGTGGAGAATCTCTCGGTTATGCAAAGGAGAGGCTTGCTGAGTGGTCTTTTATCCAGAAAACAACTCCTCTCACAAGAAGGGAACTTGAACTGAAAAATATGCAGGTCATGGCTCACCTTGCAACAGAGGCCTCACTCCAGAGAAAGGGGAGTACAGGCGCCCATTATAGATCTGATTACCCTGAAAAGGAAGAAGGTTGGCAGAAGCATATCACATGGAGAATGAGAGATGGGGAATTCACATACGAGGTTGTTGAGTAAAAGAAAGGTTGCTGTAATCTTGATTGACAAACATTATGGATCAAAATCAGAGTTCTTTTATATTATAAGCCTTGATTTTTTTGTGGAGGTTGCTCCTTTCCATCTGGAGGATTTCCGCAGTTTTTGATATGTTCCAGTTGTTTTCTTCAAGCCTT
>JBGPPR010000091.1:0-5249 GCA_041488675.1 Thermodesulfovibrionia bacterium | reverse complement strand
GCTCTGCTCCTTTACGAGCAGTGAATAATCTGGGTTAGTAGCCTCCCCGGTCCCCTCTTTAAGAAAGAGGAGAATTCTGACAATTTGCCCCCCCTAACATTTTGCTGCTTACTATGTAATTTTATCACTTGACAAATGGTTTCCCCATCATGCAGAGTTATAGGGTCTCCTATTAAGGGGTTCTTCTCTTAAGAAGTCCCTAGGGGTACTAACAATATACAAGGAGGAAGGATGAGTACAAGGCTTTATGTGGGAAATATTTCCTTCAAAGGATCAGAGGATGACCTGAAGGAATTGTTTTCCCAAGCAGGTGAAGTTGCTTCTGTCAAACTGATTAAGGACGCGGCAACCGGAAGACTAAGAGGATTCGGATTTGTAGAAATGGTTTCAGATGAAGATGCACAGAAGGCAATCTCCATGCTGAATGGCAAGTCTTTCATGGACAGAAACATTGTTGTCAATGAGGCAAAACCACAGGAAAGGCGCGAGCGCGGCGGCGGCCCTGGCCCTCAAAGAGAGAGGGGTGGTTTTGGCAGAGGGAGAAGGAAACCTTTTTAATTTAGCCAGCCAGGTCAGATCAGGATTTCTTTAGAAGCATCGAGCCCTTTGAAAGGCCAAGTTCTTTAGAAACCACATGGCATTTGGATTGGAAAAGGAAGAATATGTTCTTTTGAATGCCCATAGGGGTCTCGAAATTACCCTGTCCCTTGCTTATGACAAGTTGAGCGTTGTTGAATGTCTTTCTAAAGGTTGAGGATGTCCATACAAGAATGGTTCCTACAGCATCAGAGCCATTCTCGATCACTTGACAGATTCGTGTGAGACCTGATTCCAGGGCATCCTCCAGATATCTGCAATCTGGATTTCCGGCAGAATACTTTTTAAAATCCTCTTCCGCAGTAACTCATCTTTTGTTCCAAGCCTAAGGGCAATGATGGACTGCCTGAGGAAACAGGGGAAACAATCGAGATGTACTCTCATCTCAATGATGTTTCCCAAGGGTTCCTGCCTTCGCCTCAACCTCCTCAGACATCTTCTTTTTATATTCCTTCAGCCTCTTAGCAACTCGAGAATCTTTCTTGCTGACAATCTGAGCTGAGAAAATCGCAGCATTCCTTGCACCCGCTATACCTATTGCCATAGTTGCAACGGGTACTCCGGGAGGCATCTGGACAGTAGAAAGGAGAGAGTCAAGTCCATGAAGAGACGACGAATCTATCGGCACGCCTATCACAGGCAGGAGTGTGTAAGAAGCAAGCACGCCTGCTAAGTGGGCTGCCATTCCAGCACCTGCAATTATGACTTCAACACCCTTCTCTTCCGCCTCTGTGGCGAGCTTTCTTGTAAGTTCCGGGCTTCTATGCGCAGAAGTAACAGTCAATGTATATGAAATGCTTAGCTCTTCAAGAACCTTGCCTGCCTCTTCCATGACAGGTAAGTCTGAATCGCTTCCTATTACTATTAAAACCTTTGGCTTCATGAAACCTCCTTTCCAATATCTTTTCTATAGTGCATTCCTTCAAAATATATTTCTTCTGCCGCCCTATATGCCTTAGCTCTTACGTCTTGTATGCCGACTCCTGTAGCTATCACACTAACCACTTTTCCCTCTGAGGTGATAATGTCACCATTGTTATAAGCAGTACCTGCATGAAATACCGTGACACCTTTCAGTTGATTGGCTCTGTCAATTCCCGATATCGGAAAACCCTTCTGATATGTCTTGGGATATCCCTTCGAAGAGATGACTATGCAGAGAGATGTTTCCTGCTTCCATTCTATTGCATTCTGTAAACCAGATAGCTTCTCGTCTGTAATCGCCAACGCAATTTCCATGAAATCCGTTTTCAGTCTGGGGAGGATTACCTGAATTTCCGGATCTCCAAAAGTGCAATCGAGTTCAACGACGTAAGGGTTATCCTTTTCTATCACTATGTCTGCAGCGAGGACACCCCGATACTGTATGCCCTCCGAATTAAGTGCCTTGAGAACAGGTCGTATTATTTTTTCTAAAATGATAGACTCGAACTTCTTTGTAATCTTGGGCGCAGGGCTGCAAGCTCCCATGCCCCCGGTAATCGGCCCTTTACCACCGTCAAAGATTCCCTTGTAGTTCTTGGAAACGGCAAGGGGAATAACAGTCTTTCCGTCAGTGAATACCATAAAGGATATCTCGTACCCTTCAAGCGCCTCTTCTATGGTAACCTGTCTGCCTGCTTCACCTAAAACTCTATCATTCAAGATTAACCGTAAGGTATCTATCGCTTCTTCAACAGTAGAGGCTATGAACGTATCATTGCCCTCTGCATGTCCATCTGCCTTTATTACTAGGGGAGCACCCCTTAACCTGACGTAATCCTCTGCATGCAGGTAAGAGGCAAAAACCTTATACTCAGATGTGGGAACCCCATAAAGCCTCATCAGGTCTTTAGCAAAAACCCTGCTTGCTATGATCTGTGCAGCAGCCCTGTTGGGGCCGAATATCCTACAGCCTCCCCTTTCAAAGGAATTCACAATGCCATCGAGGAGTGGTTCTTCAGCACTGGCAATCGTGAGGTCTATCCACTCATATTTCACAAAATCAATGAGTGCATCAATGTCGTTGGGAGTCACATCTATGCACTCGGCAATCTCAGCGATGCCGGCGTTTCCAGGACAGCAGTAAATCTTGTCAATATGCCGACTCTGGGAGAGCTTCCAGACAATTGCATGTTCCCTGCCGCCTCCGCCAACGACAAGGACTTTCACAGCCGTGATCCGTGTTCGTGATCCATATCCGTCATACCGTCACGGTGCACAGTCTTTCTTCTCCTTAACGGGCACGTTAACCGGTCACGTTTCACGGTTGTTCTGGTGCTACCTTTGCAAGGTAAGCAGCTATTGCTTTATCATATTTAGATGTTCGCTTGAAGACTTTCTTTGCAAGTCTTAATCTTGTCTTATAGCTGAGGTCCCCTTTTAATTTTTTCATCTCCCTGATAATCTTCTTGTAGTCCGAGGGATCGACTATGACAGCCACATCCCGAAAATTCTTCGATGCTGAACGAAGCATCGTGGGTCCTCCTATGTCAATATTCTCAATGGCCTCAGCAAGGGTAACTCCTAATTTCGAGACTGTTTCTTCAAAGGGATAGAGATTTACGACCACCATGTCGATGGTATCAATTCCATGCTTCTTTATTTCCTCCATGTCTTCTAAATTATCCCTTCTACAAAGGAGTCCACCATGAATCTTTGGGTGAAGGGTTTTCACTCTTCCTTCAAGCATTTCCGGGAAACCAGTATATTCTGAAACGTCTATGACAGATACACCTGCATTCCTTAAAGCCTTTGCTGTTCCCCCTGTTGAGAGTATCTGAACATCCATCAGTCTGAGAGCTTTTGCAAGTTCTTCAATACCTGCCTTGTTCGAAACACTTATGACAGCCCTTTTAATTCTTGACATTTTAACCTCCATCTGCGAAATCCTAAATTCTATAACGATACTTTTCCACGTCTAACGGCTACGGCAACGATGCCCGTATCGGATTACGTACAACGGTGACGTGGAGCCGCATGACATAGCCGTTGAACGAAACGGGCATCGTAACCATCACCCGAAGACGCCTCTTCAGGTTTGTTTAGGATTTAGTGCTTCGAATTTAGAATTTTCATTTTATATATCCTTTTTCCCTCATACTCGTATATTTCCCATCTCCTATTATTATGTGATCGAGAACATTTATTCCGATCACCTCACCCGCGTTCACAAGGCGTTCTGTCACCAGAATGTCTTCACGGCTCGGGCTGGGATCGCCACTTGGATGGTTATGGACAAATATAACGGATGCGGCTGATTCCTTTATTGCGTCTCTGAAGGCTTCACGGGGATGTATCAATGAATTGGTGAGGGTGCCCTCAGAGACCCTGCAATCTTTTAATATCCTGTTTTTTGCGTCAAGCATCATGCAGCAGAAGACCTCTTTTTTCAGATTCTTAAAACGACTGTGATAATAGGAATACACCTCATGACCCGAAGAGAAAGCAGGTCCTCTCATAAAAGGTTCTTCCGCCAACCTCCGTCCAAGCTCAAAAGCAGCCTTGAGTTGAGCGACCTTGGCTTTCCCCATGCCTTTAATGTTTGTAAATTCTCTAAGAGATGCCGTTTCGATTTTCATAAGGTCTCCGAAAGTTCTCAGAATCTCCATCGCAAGATCAAGGGCGCTTCTCCCTTCGCCACCCGTCCTCAGTATTATCGCCAGAAGCTGGGCTGCTGATAGGCTACGGGCGCCGTCTTTTAGGAGCCGTTCTCGAGGCCTTTCGCCCTCAGGCCAGTCTTTAATACTTTTATGTCCCATGGGGATAGGAGATTTTAGCATCTTGAGCAATCACTGGTAAAGGTGTTCATTGACGCTATTTTATGCCTTAAGTTAAAATAATATTACGCTAACATAGCTGAACCATTTGGATTTTGACGGTAAGAGCTATTTTGAACAATCAGTTATCGGAGGATCGAAAAAATATGAAGATTGATTTTGGAAAAAGAGGGCAGAGAAACAAAAGGGGCTTTACACTCGTAGAGCTTCTCATAGTCATGGTTATCATAGGGATGTTAGCAGCTCTTGTTTTCCCGAAGTTAATTTCTAAAGTCGGGAAGGGAAAACAATCTGCTGCAAAGGCCCAGATAGAACTCCTTGGTCAGGCACTTGATCAGTTTAGGCTTGACACAGGAAAATACCCTACCACATCAGAGGGACTGAATGCCCTCGTAGTCAACCCGGGGATACCTAACTGGGATGGAACCTATTTAAGAAAGGCCGTACCCAACGATCCATGGGGCAGACCATATCACTATGAATCTCCAGGAAGCCACGGAGACTACGACCTTTTAACTTACGGCGCTGATGGATCACCCGGCGGAGAAGACGAAAGTAAAGACCTTGGCAGTTGGGAATAGAGTTTAAAAAGTAAGCTCTTAGTAGTGAGATGAACTATAATTGCCTATCCATCTTATAAAAGGAACTTTGTCATTCAAGGCATTGTAGAGATGTTTATCAGCAGTAAAAATATTGCACCTTTCTCTTTCGGCCAGAGAAAGATAGGCACAATCATACACTGATCTGTTATGACGCCGTGCCATTTTAAATGTTTTTTCCTCAAGACCTGCAAAGTCAACTAATTCAATTCCAATATTCAAACTGTCCTTGATAATATCTATCGCATCTTTTTCCGAAATTCTACCTTTTAGAACTGCAATATTTATAGCACTG
>JBGPPR010000090.1:0-5275 GCA_041488675.1 Thermodesulfovibrionia bacterium | reverse complement strand
GATATGTTCAAGAATGGTACGAAGATGGGCAAGACCCTCAAAGCGCTCATCGAGGAGATCAATTACAGGGATTACATCAGTGGGATCTATAAGACTCCGGAAGCAGTATTCGCGAGGATAGAAAACATAGACGGGTTCGTCGAATCCATAACCCACTACGAATCCGGGGAAGAATCTCCTTCCCTCCACGGGTTTCTTGAAACAATGGCCCTCACAGACCTGATGGAAGAGAGGGAGGAAAAGAGCAGGGGTGGCGTCACTCTTATATCGTTCCACTCTTCGAAGGGCCTGGAATTCCCCGTGGTATTCATAGCGGGTGTGGAGGAGGACATACTGCCTCACAAGAAATCGTCGGACAGGGATGAAGATATCGAGGAGGAACGAAGGCTTTTCTATGTGGGAATAACGAGGGCGATGAACGATCTGTACATTACCTATACGGATCGCAGATCAAAGTACGGCAAGGAGAAACCTTCTATTCCATCCAGGTTTCTAAAGGAGATACCGGAGGAGGTGATCAAGAGACTCGACAGGTTCGAAAAACTTGACCCCGAACAAGAGAAGGTCTACGCGAAGAAGTTCTTTGCGAACATAAAGGCGATCCTCGGAAACTGAGTGCGCCCATTTTATAAAAGATCGAGGAGATAATGATACGGAAAAGGGGACGTTGTCCCAACGTTCTCACCCCCTGTTTCACTTATGCGCTATTACACTTCTGTCTTTTCGGACTTCCATACTTCCGCGCTTTGCTCTTCTGAACTTTCAGCTTTTGCACTTCCGCGCCATTGCTATGAGAGCGGGGATTGTATTATGAATACATCAACCTATGCCTTCTCCTACCGAAGAGCTATGAATTGTTGATTTCGTCGATAAGGCTTCTCAGTTTTCCGAAGTCCTTAAGGTTGAAATCTAATACAAGGCGAGGGAGATGTACGATCTCAGGCTCGTCGGCTTCTGCAGGAAGCGGCCCCGAGAGGTACATAGTTCCCCCGGGCATGAGAATATCCGGAAATTTCTTTTTCAGTTCATGAACAACCTCGGTGTCGATATTCGACATAAGACGAATCACTAATTGTTTCTCGACATATCGCAAGCTGTGGTACCGACGGTAGAAACGATGAATCCTTTCCACAGCGTCATGCACGGAATTAACAGCTTCAAAGAGATAAAAGTCGGACTCAGTGATGTACCCCTGAGCCAGAAGTTCTTCTTTAAAAAACTCTATCCATCTCGACCAGTAAGTCCCGCCAGGCTCATCAACAAGCACAAGCGGTATTGGATTGCGCTTCCCTGTTTGCAACAACGTGAGAGTTTCCATTGCCTCATCAAGGGTGCCAAAACCTCCGGGGAAAAGAGCGATAGCGCTGGCTTCTTTAAGGAAAGCTACTTTACGGTTAAAGAAGTATTTATATTCAATCTGGCGAGGGTTCCCCTCCATAATTGGGTTCGGTTTCTGCTCGAAGGGAAGCCTGATGTTAATGCCAAAAGAGTGTTCAGGTCCGGCGCCTTCATTCACCGCCTGCATGATACCGGACCCTCCCCCCGTGATAACCATATAGCCTGCCTCAGCGAGCTTCTGACCAAACAGGCCTGCCATTTTGTAAACTGATTCGTAAGGCTTTGTTCTCGCTGAACCAAAAACAGAAACTTTCCGTATGCTATGGTAAGGGCCAAAGACTTTTGAGGTATAGCGCATTTCTTTCAGCGTGCTGTTCATGAGCTTGAGGTCTGCCTCGTGCTCCTCCTCCTGGCCGACCTTGAGAGCGGCCAAAATCATCTCGCGGATAAGATCCGGATGATGAACGTGACCGGCGAGCTCCAATAACCGGTCAATCGCCTCATCCACAGGGCCATTGGTTCTTGTGAAATGAAGTTCCATACCTTTCCGTTTTTCTACAATGGTAAATAAGTTCCTAAATAAATTATAGCAAATTGAAATCAGCGAAATTACGTATGGCTCACGAAGAAAATGAGAATTCTGAGGATTGGGAAGAGATTGCTTACCCTTTTCTTTTTCCTGATTTTCCCCCGCTCTTATGCGCAATCGAGTCAAGGGTCATTTTCAATTTGTCGAAGTCTACCGGCTTAACAAAACATCCGGCAGGTTCTACATCCTTGATTTCTTTCATCGTCTCCTTATCAGAATATCCCGTTATAAAGATGATCGGGATACTGGAACGGGAGCGTATCTCTCTGGCAGCCTCGATTCCGTTTATGTCACCGCTTAAGCTTATATCTATCAGCAAAATATCCGGTTTTTCACAGTCAGCTTTCTCAACCGCTTCCCTACCTGAAGAAGCCTGTCCACACGTTACATAGCCCCAAAGTTCCAGCAAATGCTGCAAGTTCATGGCTGTAATAATTTCATCTTCGACTATTAAGATCTTTGTTTTTACCATAGCCCTATGTTCTTTCTGTATCCAGTCGTTTCTTGAACGTTATCAGGAAATCCGCTTGTTTTTCATCCTTCAGTTCTATCTTACCCCTCAGTTGGTCCTCGGCCAGTTTGCGAACAAGTTTCCAGCCCAAGGTCTTCGGATTCTCAAAATCTGCATCCTCCGGCAAACCAATTCCATTGTCACTGATACGAAGTTCTATTTCACCTTTTTCTGTCGAGTGAAGTGCTATCCTTATGTCCCCTGCCCCATCAGCCGGGAAGGCGTACTCCAAAGAATTGGATACCAGTTCATTGATTATCAATCCGCTGGTCGTAACAGTATCAAATGATAAATAAACATCCTCTACATCTAACGTTACCGATATCCTTTCGTTGCCCCCATGGTAACTGGTCAGCAGAGCTTGGGCAAGATCTTCAATATAGTCCTTTAGACTGATATTTGATAAATCCTTTGCATCAAAGAGCTTCTCATGAACAAGCGATAGTGACCTGATCCTGTTCTGAATTTCCTGTATCACGTGCAGCAGCTGTTTATCATCAATCATCATCGATTGAAGGTTCAGCAAACTGGAAATAATCTGCATGTTGTTCTTCGTCCTGTGATAAAGTTCCCGCAGAAGTATCTCCTTCTCCTTCAGTGACGTAGTTAGTTGTTCCTCAGCCCGCTTCCGCTCAAGGTATCTCGCTATCATCTCACTCGCCACACGGAGAAGCCTTACATCTTCCTCAGACCACGCACGACATTTTTCTGTATCATCAAAGCCCATAAATCCTAAAAGTTTCCCTCCCTTGGAATCAATGGGAACAACAAGGAGTGACCGTATTCCCTGAGGTTGAAGAATTTCTTTTTCTGAAGTGGCCTCCGGAGGCAGAGCGCTCACATCCGGTATCACAATATTTTCTCTTCGTTCGAGTTTTTCCGTCCACCAGGGAAAAAGTGATGAATCCAAGCCTTGAAGGTTATGTATCTGAGGTTCCGTTGAAGGGTCACACCACTCATATGTATTGTCAGCCTTTTGGCCATCTTCTCGAATTAAGAAGACATAGCTCCGGTTAACATTTACTGCCTCTCCGAAAATCTTGAGGATTTGATTGAGGTCAGGTTCATCCACTGACACAAACAACCTGGAGGCACGTGCTAAAGCCCCCTCTATTTCAATACGCTGTTTAAGCTGTTTTTCTGTTAGTCTGCGCTCTTTTTCAATGACTTCCAGCATGGTAATTCGTTGGCGCATTCGCAACACCTCATCCAGCAGTTGTTCCTTTGTCCTATCTTTATCTCTCAAGGTAAGCCTCATCGCTTTGAAAAAAAATAATACGGTTTGAGCACTAAACTTCGCCACGCCTCATCCTCTTCGGGCCTAAGCCAATCTTTCTTGAGGGATGATTCGCTGGCAAAAGAAGTATCAAGCTTTTCTTTAATTATCTTTGTCTTTAAAAAATGAATAAAATCCAGGACCTCATCAAGAAAAGGCTCTGGAACCTTTTCGATCTCACTTATAAGTAGCTCCTTTTTGCTCATGAGTACCTCTCCGCAGCTATATTCTTAGCATACCATATGTAATTTTACCATTCAGTGTATTTTTGCTTCCTGTTTCCCGAACCAGAAGGTGGCTGAGCCCCTTCGGGTCGGTGGTGGTAGCGAAACTGTGAATCTTCTTATCATAAGCGTGGCAGGACGCTTCTTTTTATGTTTTTCAAAACTCTCAGTAACTGCGGGAGCCATGCTACTCCACTGAATAACTCTATTTTATTTGTGGTATAATTTTTCAAGAGGGAAATTAAATGCTAAAAGCAGTAATACCTAAGAGATCGAAACATCCATATATCTCTATTAATCCAAAAATATCAAGAGGTAGCCCTATTATATCCGGCACAAGAGTACGGGTAATAGATATAGCCATAGAATATGATAGGCTTGGACTTACTCCAGACCAAATTATAGATGCTCACCCGCACTTAACCCTTGAAGCGGTTCATGATGCTCTTTCGTATTATTATGAAAACCAGGCTATATTTGATGAAGAGATTAGACAACGAAAAGAAAATATCAAGAAACTGTCAAAGAAATTTCCATCGAAACTGAAAACATATCTTGGTTAAGCCCGCATTCTATACAAATGAAAGCGTCCATATAGCAGTAGCCGAGGGTCTAAAAAGAAGAGGATTAAAGGCTTTAACTGCAAGAAATGCAGGGAATCTCGGGCTTTCGGACAAAGAGCAGCTTGAGTATGCAAAGGGGAAAAAGCTGGTGATTGTAACGCATGATGATGATTTTTTATTCTTGGCAGCAACATTTGAACATGCTGGTATTGTTTATGTACATCAACAGAAATATTCAATTGGAGAGTTGATAAGAAATTTGAAACTCTTATGGGATGAGCTTGAACAGGAAGACATGAAGAATCATGTAGAATTTTTATAAACCTTCACTTCATAACTCTGCAGTAACTTCTTATCAACTAATGCACTGTCCCTGACAATTCTTTGCACTGTCATTGCGAGGAACGAGGTGACGAAGCAATCTAAAGACGAGATCCTTCGCAGTGCTCAGAATGACAAGTGCCAGAAAGCTATCTATGAGACAGTACACGAGAACACACAACTTTACAGCTTTTTCCCACTAATTTTTCTGAAGTTATTCTGAATGCTTATTGTTCCGATGTTTTAAAGGCAAGTATTATACCTTTGAAAATGCTCTGTTGAGCAGCCGGAGGGCTTTTTTGATGAGATGGAGCTTTTCAACTTTCTTAAGGCAGTTACTTTTAGATTAGGACATACCATTGTTTGCTATAAATTGTCATAGACTGAGCGCCGGTGTTCGATGCCGCAAAGAGTGATAGTTTGTTTCTCGTGGTTTACCCAGAAAAGGATACG
>JBGPPR010000089.1:0-5288 GCA_041488675.1 Thermodesulfovibrionia bacterium | reverse complement strand
CCTTTGAACATTCCTGCGAACCAGCCTTTCATCTTTCCCAGTATCCCTATTGGATTGTTTTCATAAGAGGCTTCGCCAGATTCCCTTTCGAAACCGTAAAGTACAAGGCCGACTCCCGTTGCGTAGACCGGATTATTTATGCTTCCTCTGCATCCTCTTATGCCGTCAAGTGACCCAATTCTTGCAGGAAGCCCCAATAACGTCTCAGCCAGCCTGTCGAGGCCTTCAAGGAGAGAGCCTCCTCCCGTAAGGACAACTCCTGATAACGCGGTGCCGTAACCGGAGCAGAGTGAAAGCTCATCCTTTATTAAATCTATAAGCTCCTCGGCCCTTGGTTGTATGATGTCCGCCAAATGCTTGCGAGGTATCTTCTTGTCTTGCCCAGCCGTGGAAATATCTATCATTTCTCGATCGTTTATCATGCCCGTCACTGCACAACCAGAATCTTTCTTAAGCCTTTCAGCCTCTGCGAAGGGAATCCTGAGGCCGATAGCAATATCATTGGTAAAATGTTGTCCTCCAATAGGGAGGTTCGAGATGTGCTGCAAGAAGCCGTCCTTGTAAAGGGCGATTTCCGTTGTGCCGCCAATGTCTACGAGGACAACGCCAACCTCTTTCTCTTCATCGGTTATTGTTGACGTTGCAGAGGCAATAGGCTCAAAGACTATCTCGATTACTTCCAGTCCGGACATTTCACAGCATTTGAGCAGGTTCTGCAGGGGAGAAAGAGCTCCTGTGATGATATGAACATCTGCTTCCAGCCTGACGCCGCTCATGCCGGTAGGGTCTTTAATCCCGTTCTGTCCGTCCACGGTGTACCCTGTTGGAATTACATGGAGAACCTCTCTGTCAAGGGGCATGTAGACCGTCTTGGCAGACTCTATAACGCGCTCCAAATCCAAAGGGCTTATTTCCTTGCCGTTTATCCCGATTGCACCATGACCTCTTATGCCTTTGATATGATTTCCTGTAATTCCAATATAGACTTCTCTTATCTGTGCTCCGGTGGAAGACGCCGCTTCCTGAACAGCCCTTTTTATTGATTCCACTGTTGGTTCGATGTGTGTGATTACACCTTTTTTTAGCCCTGTCGAAACAGAGGCGCCAACACCACGGATTTCTAATTCTCTCCCCACGACCTCTCCTGCAACAGCGCAAACCTTTGTTGTGCCGATGTCGAGGCCAACGATACTGCTTCTTTTTCTCAACGAATCACCTCTTTTACGGGTTTTACAACCACTCTGTTTGCAAATCGCAAATCTATGTAATCAACGGTTATCTGTCTCCTATGTATGTCCTCTTCGAGTTCAAGGAGCCGTTCAAGTTTTTCTTTATACTCGCCTGCTCCCACCTTCACAACCATGCCATCGATGATTGAGCTAAGTTCCTCGGGCTTTGAGAGGACTATTTCAATCTGGTCTCTTTCTGAAGACAGCCCCATGCCGTTCATCGTCTCTGCGAGCGTAAGGGCTTCTGAGAAACCCTCTCTTTCCCGGGAGGGGTCGCCGGTGATTATGGGAAGGAAAGGAATGATATTGCCTTTAAGCTCTTCAAGAAGGTCACCTTTCTGATTAATGATAAACAGGCGGCCTTTAAGGTCAAGCAGTGCGAAGGGCACGACTTCACTCACTATTACTGATAAGGTATCGGGAAACTCTTTTCTCACACTTACTGACTTGATCCATGGAGATCCGAGCAAATTCCCGCTTACTTTTTTCCCGGAAAGAGTGATCAGATTTGCATTTCTGCGAATTCCTGAAAGTGCCCTGAGTTCATCAGAGGTTAGATGCTTGTTGCCGATAAAGATTACCCTTCTGACGGGGAAGGCTGATTTTATTTTGATAAAGGCGGCATATGCTCCGATGACGAGGGCAGAAACAAGCAGCATGGAAACCGCAATATTTATGAATAAACCGTTCTTATTGGCCTTCTTCTTAATTTTCATTAAGAGCACCTCTCAGAATCTCTTCTATCAACGCATGGAAATCAAGCCCGGCAAGCCTTGCTACCTTGGGCAGGAGACTTGTTTCAGTCATGCCCGGGATGGTATTAACCTCGAGTACATGAGGATCCCCGTCTTTATCTATCCTTAAGTCTGTTCTCGTAGCGCCCCTGCAGCCGAGGGCAATATGGGCAGACAGGGCAGTTTCCTTAGCCCTTTCATAGGTCGTGCTGTTTATTTCCGGTGGAAGAATATATTCCGTAAGACCCGGCTGATATTTTGCCTCATAACTGTAGAACTCAAGAGACGGCCTTACCTCAACTCCTCCGAGTACTTTATTATTGAGCACTCCTATATGCACTTCTCTTCCCTCTATGTATTTTTCAATGATTGCCCTGTCACTCAAGGCGAAGGCCTTCTCAACGGCAGATCTGACCTGTCCTTCGTCTCTCACGATATTTACCCCGATGCTTGAACCCTCTGTTGCGGGCTTGACAACCCAGGGCATTGAAAAGCCGATGTGTAATGAATTTATGCTCTTTGCTCCCTGCTCTCTGCTCAATACTTCAAAAGGTGGTACGGGAATTTTGTGGTAAAGGAATATTTTTTTCGACGCCTCTTTATCCATCGCAAGGGCAGATGCAAGGATGCCTGATCCGGTATAGGGAATTTCAAGAACTTCAAGCATACCCTGTACAGCACCGTTTTCTCCATGACCTCCATGAAGTGCGATGAATGCTATATCTATCTTCTCCCTACGAAGGGCTTCACAAATGTCAGAACCGGTATCTATTGCAACAACATCGTACCCTGAGTCTTTCAAGGCAGTGTAAATTGCCTTTCCACTTCTTAATGAGATTTCTCTCTCAGTTGATTTCCCGCCCATCAAGACTCCTATCTTCTTCTCTGTTAACATTTCTTATCTTATCGTCAGCATGAAATCAAATATTAAAAGGTTTATAAAGGTCAGGCATCTTGCCTTACTAACTCTTGTCCGAGGCAAGATGCCCCGGCTATTTTCAGGCTTAGTTTCCATAACTCTTAACTTTTAGCTTCATCTCTTCCAACTATTTTTATCTCCGGTTCCAGGATAACTTGAAATTTCTCCTTAACCCTTTGCGTAACTTCCTCCATAAGTCTGATAAAATCTACTGCTCTTGCCTTTCCCTTGTTTATAAAGAAATCCGCATGAGTGCTGCTTACTTCAACCCCGCCCATTCTCATCCCTTTGCAGCCGGCCTCTTCGATCAATTTTCCGGCTGATAGCTCAGGAGGATTCTTAAAAATACAGCCTGCAGATGGTTCCGACAAAGGCTGACTCTCCCATTTTCTCTTTAAGAAATCTTCTATCTTTGCTGACACATGTTTCTTATCATCCTTCTTGAGAAGTATCTCAGAACTGAGGAGCAGCCCTGCTGAAGGAATACCCGACCTTCTGTATCCAAAGTCAATAGTCTCTGCCCCTTGATTCTTGACGTTCCCTTCGTTGTTCATCACTGAAACCGAGATAATTACATCTTTCATTTCATAACCAAAGGCTCCTGCATTTCCGCAGATAGCCCCGCCGACAGATCCTGGGATACCTGCAAGTCCTTCTATGCCTGAATAACCCTTCTCCTTTGAAAAGTTCACAAGCCTCTGAAGAGGTGTCCCTGTCTCAACATATACTCGCACGTTCATCTCATTTTCACTCAGGATCTCGATTTTTTTGAACGAGGCAAGCGATATGACAACACCGTCTATGCCGCCGTCCTTTATCAGAATGTTTGTTCCACCGCCGATAATGAAAAATGGTATCTTCTTCCTGTTCAGGACAGATAGGATATTTTTAAGGGAGGACAGGTTTCGAGGGACAACAAACAGGTCAGCAGGTCCTCCTATTCTGAGCGATGTATGTTTCATCATCGGTTCCATATATCTCACATCTCCTTCAAAGGAGATTTCTGAAAATATCTCTTCAAGTTCTTCGCCTATACCCTGGCTTCTCATCCCTCACCCCTTAGTCTGCGAAGAAGTTCATCCCCTATCTTCCATACATCTCCTGCCCCGAGAGTGAGCAGCAAATCACCTTTCCGCATGTTAGAGAGGATATGCCTCATTGCTTCGTCTTTGTCTTTTATATAGAGAGCGTTGTTTCGACCACACTTCTCGATTTTCTCAATAATGGCGCCGGAGTTTACGCCTTCAATGGGTCTTTCCCCGGCAGGATAGACATCCAGGAGGACAAGAAAATCGGCATCACTGAAGGAAGAAGCAAATTCGTCCATCAGGTCTTTTGTCCTTGTATATCTGTGGGGCTGGAAAAGGACAAACAGTCTTCCCGCTTCCTGAATGCCGGATCCTGAATTCTGACTGCGTATTAAAAGTCCTTCCTTTGCTGCCTTCAGGGTTGCCTTTATCTCGGTAGGGTGATGTCCGTAATCGTCGAATACCCTTATCTCCTTTGCTTCACCCTTGAACTCAAACCTCCTCTGTATGCCGCCGAACCTTTTCAGGGCTTCCTTTATGACCGGCATATTTATCTGGAGTTCCAGGGCGACTCCTATCGCAGCAAGGCTGTTCAGGATATTGTGTTCTCCCAAGAGGGGTAATTCGAGATTTCCGAGGTCCCTGCCTTTATAGGCACCGTCAAAGGAAACAGACATGAACCCCTTTTTGATATTCTTTGCACTGATATCTGCCTCACCACTGAGTCCGTATGTTACGCATCTCCTGTGAAGAGAGGGGAGAAGCTCACGGAGATATTCGTTCTCAATGCAGACTATTGATACGCCATAGAAAGGGATCTTATTTAAGAATGAGACAAATGCCTCCTTCAAAACATCCACAGACTTGAAGAAATCCATGTGTTCCCTGTCTATGTTTGTTGCAACTGCTATGGTCGGAGAAAGTTTGAGAAAGGAACCATCACTCTCATCCGCCTCGGCAACGAGGAATTCTCCCTGGCCAAGCCGTGCATTACTGCCTGTTGCTTTCAGCCTTCCACCGATAATAACCGTCGGGTCTAAGCCGGCGTGTGCAAGGATGGCGGATATGAGGGATGTTGTTGTCGTTTTCCCGTGCGCTCCTGCCACGAGTATCCCGTACTTGAGCCGTGCCAGTTCCGCAAGCATCTCTGCGCGGGGTATGACCGGGATGGACCTTCTCTTTGCCTCAATGATTTCGGGATTCTTATCGGACACCGCTGAGGAGACTACAACAACGCGGGAATCATCAACGTTCTCTGCCTCATGTCCTATATAGACCTTTATCCCCAAATCCCTTAATCTTCTTGTCGTCTCTGAATCCTTTATATCGGATCCGGTAACATCGTAGCCGAGGTTAAACAGCACCTCTGCGATGCCTG
>JBGPPR010000088.1:0-5298 GCA_041488675.1 Thermodesulfovibrionia bacterium | reverse complement strand
GTAGTAAAAAAGGGATAAAAGATTCTTCCGACGTCATGGTCTCCGATACCAATCCCGGAATCCTGAAACATAATTTCCGTAGTTGCGTCCGTGCTCTTCGTGGAAACAATCAGCTCCCCTCCCTCAGGCATCGCCTCTATTGCGTTGAGCCCGAGATTCCAGAAAACCTGCCTCATTTTCTGAGGGTCCGCGTCCACCTCAAGAGTACCCGTGTATTTTTTACCGATGGAAATATTGCCCCTGTATTGTTCTGCGTGTTTCAGAAGTTCCAAGGTCTCATCGAGGATATTGTGAAGTTCGCACCGTCTAAACTTGGAGGGCGTCGGTCGCGAATAGGTAAGAAAGTCGGTTATGATGCGGTTGAGACGCTCCATTTCTTTCAGGGCAATTTCCATAAGCCTCTGCTTCTGGTTCCGGGGGATAGCATCTTCTTTGAGCATCTCTATAGAACCCTTCAGAGATGCAAGGGGATTCCTGATCTCATGGGCGATATTTGACGAGAGTTCCCCTAAAGCTGCCCATTTTTCCTTCAACTTCATCTCCGCTTCAAACTTCTTCAATTCCGTGATGTCCTGAAATATTCCTATGAAACCTGTCCCATTCCCCACGATGTCCCTCAGAGGAGTAATCTGTAGCCCGATTACCTTCTGGATTCCGTCTGCCTTTATGATTTCCTCACGACGACCGCTCACGAACGTAGACGGAAAGAATGGCAAAACTTCATTTATCTTCCGGCCTATGACAGTCTCCTTCTTCATGCCTGTTATCTTTTCAGCGGCACGATTGAAGATTAAGACTCTGCTTGATAGATCCATTGTGAATAAGCCACTCGGGAGACTTTCTATGACTTCTTCGTTGAAAAATTCGAGATCCCGCAGGTTGGTATCCCTTTCATCAAGCTTTTGTGTTGTTTTCTCAAGTCTTGACGACAGATAGCCACTGAGGAAGGCGGTAAGATAGAAGGAAACGATATGAATAAAGATGTTATAGAAGTAGTCCTTCATCACTACGAACTGCCCTGCATTAAGAGGAAGCAGCCCGTGCAACTGTAAGTTTATCAATGTCCCGTAAAGGATACTGCACACCGTTGCAATTATGTAGCCGGCCCTTTCATTCAACACAATACTTGAGGATATAATGCTAAGCACGAGAGTAAATGAAAACCAGCTCTCTATCCCGCCCGTTATATAGACCAGTACTATCCCAAAAACCACATCAAGAATTAGCTGGGAATAAGCAAAAACAAAAAGCTTACTAATTCTTTCAAGTGAGATGGCATATAGAATGGTTAAGGCATAAAGGGAGATGATAAGATATGAGAGTGCTTGTGGATGAGGAAATTTTTCGTATCCCGCTTTAAGAAGGAAAGATGAGCCGAGCAAGAGGGTTACAAAGCCGGCTCTAAGGGCTATGAGTGCTTTTATCCGTATTCTTAAGGCTGCAGCATTTTCTGACATCTCCGTCCCATTTTGGTTTGTCCTCCTCAGGAGCTCTTGCAAAGTTTTGTGAATAACATATCACAGTCCTTTGAACCTATCGCCCTTCGCCACGCTTCAACCCCTATGGTGATCGCGATCATTTTATAAGGGTAATCAATTTGAATATCGGGAGATACATGGCGACAACGATAAACCCAACGGTGGTCCCAAGAAAAATCATCAGCACAGGTTCCATCATCGCCGTTAGATTCGATACGGCAGCGTCGACCTCGTCATCATAAAAATCAGAAATCTTACTGAGCATTGCATCCAGCGCACCCGTTGATTCACCAACAGCCACCATATGAGTTACCATCGGGGGAAAAACCTTTGCCTTCTTAATAGGATCGGCAAGGGTCTTTCCTCCCACAACTTCTTTTCTGACATCAAGAATGGCATATTCGACTACTTTATTGCCTGATGTCTTTGCCGTTATCTCAAGACAATCCAAGATTGGCACGCCACTGCTGACGAGGGTTCCGAGTGTCCTTGTAAATTTTGCGACAGCCACCTTTTTCAGAAGTGCACCAAAAATGGGAACCTTAAGCAGTATGGAATCAGAGATTTTCTTGCCTTTTTCTGTCTTCCGAAACTGAACGATAAAGACAATAGCAGCAATCATTACAATGAGAGTTATGAGTCCGCCTATCCCAGCAATGAAGTTACTTAAGCCAATTACCATTCTCGTGGGTAGCGGAAGCGTTCCGCCAAGCTGGATGAACATCTTTGAGAACGTGGGAACAACAAAGAGCATAATGATAACAATTACTAAAACAGCTACTGCTGTAACTACTACAGGATAAACCATTGCTCCCTTTACCTTCTTCTTCAGTTTCATTGCCTTCTCTATGTAAGCAGCCAACCTGTTGAGTATGGTATCGAGAACACCGCCGGCTTCCCCAGCGGCAACCATGTTCACATACAACTCACTGAAAACCCTTGGGTGCTTCTTAAGAGCGTCGGCAAAGGTTAAGCCTGATTCAACATCTGTCTTGATCTGTGCAATAGTCTTGCCGAAATTCTTATTCTCAACCTGGCTCGAAAGTATCTCAAGGGCTTGCACGAGAGGAAGTCCTGCATTGATCATCGTGGAAAACTGCCTCGTAAAGACGACAATGTCTTTATCCTTTATCTTCCCTCCTAAACGAGGAATTCGAACCTTCTTTGGCTTTTCTGTTATAAGAGTAGGTACAATTTTTCTCTTCCCGAGGATTGCGATAACGTCTTCCTTTGTTGATGCCGTTATTTCTCCTGATTCAATGAACCCCTTTTGCGTTTTGCCTGACCATTGGTACACAACCATTTTTTATTCCCTCCCTCTGCCCGAGACAGCCAATGTGCCTTTCCTCTGGATCATTGTGTTCAACTCCTCAGGCAGACATGATCTTCCCATCGCTTCCTCGTATGATATAAGCCCTTTTGAAAAAAGCTCAACTAATGACTGGTTCATTGTCTGCATACCATATTTTGCCTGACCAGTCTGCATCGTCGAGTAGAGCTGGTGTATCTTGTCTTCCCTTATTAAGTTTCTGATCGCTACATTTGGGATCATCAACTCAAAGGCGATAATCCTTCCCTGTCCAGATTTCTTGGGGATAAGCTGTTGAGCAAGTATTCCTTCGAGAACAAAAGAAAGCTGAACCCTTATCTGTTCCTGTTGGTGGGGTGGGAAAACATCAACGATACGATTAATGGTCTGGGCAGCTGAATTTGTATGGAGAGTGGCAAGCGTCAGATGGCCTGTTTCTGAAACCGTGAGTGCTGCTTCTATTGTTTCGAGGTCTCGCATCTCACCGATGAGAACTACGTCAGGATCTTGTCTGAGAACATATTTCAATGCATTCTTGAATGATGAGGTATCGGCGGTCACCTCTCTCTGGTTGATCAGACACTTTTTATGTTGATGAAGATATTCTATCGGGTCCTCTACTGTAATTATATGAGATGCCCTCTCTGAGTTTATCCTGTCGACCATGGCTGCCAGAGTAGTAGATTTTCCGCTTCCTGTTGGACCCGTAACAAGAATAAGACCCTGAGATTTCTTTACAATCTCGTTGAGTATTTCAGGTAAACCGAGTTCCTTAACACCCCTAATCTCAAAAGGAATAGTCCTGAATGCTCCAGCGACAGCACCCCTCTGCATGAAGATATTTGCCCTGAACCTGCTGACACCTCTGATGGCAAAAGAGAGGTCGAGCTCATTATTTTCCTCATACTTGTGTTTTTGTGCGTCCGTCAGTATGCTGTAACACAATGCCTTTGTATCTGCAGGGGTCAGCGACGGATGATCAATAGGCAAAAGGTTTCCGTGAATTCGCATCCTCGGTGGACTTCCAGTCGTTATATGAAGGTCTGATGCCTCCCTTTCCACCATCGTCTTAAGCAAATCATAAAGAGTAGCCATAAATCCTCCCTTATCATTACTTGAGTAAATCTCGATATGTCCAGTATTGCCTTATAAACTGAACCCTGCAAATCAATTCCATTTCTTCAATCTCCAAAGGTAATCCTCAACACTTCCTCAACGGAGGTAGTTCCTTCCTTGATCTTATTGATGCCACTCATCCTCAGGGTCTTCATGCCAAGTTTGACCGCTGTCTTCCTTATCTCATCGGCTGATGCCCCTTCAAGAACAAGTTCCTTTATCTCAGACGCTACCGGCATAACCTCATAGAGCGCTATTCTCCCCTTGTATCCGGAACCGTTGCATACAGAACACCCCTTGCCCCTGTAACACTTGACAGTCTTCGCATCTTCCTCTGAGAAACCTACTTTTCTTAGGGCTGCCGTAGGTATTTCCTCCTCCTCCCTACACTGTGTGCATACCTTTCTTACAAGCCTCTGGGCCATGATAAGAATAACCGATGCTGACACGAGAAAAGGCTCAATACCCATATTCAACAACCTGCTTATGCTGCTTGGGGCATCATTTGTGTGCAGGGTGCTTAAGACAAGATGACCTGTAAGGGCTGCTTTTACCGCAATCTCTGCCGTCTCGAAGTCACGGATCTCTCCAACCATGATGACATCAGGATCCTGCCTCAGAAAAGACCGGAGAGCAGAGGCAAAGGTAAGTCCGATATCTTCTTTCACCTGAACCTGATTTATCCCCTGGAAGTTATATTCAACGGGATCCTCAGCAGTTGATATATTAATGCCCACCTTATTGAGGTAATTCAATCCCGAATAGAGGGTTGTCGTCTTTCCACTTCCTGTCGGACCGGTAACGAGGATCATGCCGTAAGGCTTATTCAATGCATCCATAAAGGACTGTAATGCGCCCTCCTCAAAACCGAGTTTCGTCAGATTCATCTGGAGGTTTGACTTATCGAGAATCCTGAGAACAACTCTCTCACCGAAAAGACATGGCACCGTGGAAACACGAAAATCTATTTCTCCTCTTCTGCCGATCCTTAACTTTATCCTTCCATCCTGAGGTAATCTTCTCTCCGCAATATCAAGCCTCGCCATGATTTTTAGCCTCGATGATACGGCAGCCTTTATCTTCGCCGGCAGATTCATAACCACATACATCGAGCCATCAACCCGTTGCCTCACCCGGACGGAGTTCTCATAAGGCTCAACATGAATATCACTCGCACCAGCCTTTATTGCATTTACGAGCATCCCGTTAACAAGCTTGACTATCGGAGGTGCAACCTCTCGTAGAACTTCTGCTTCTTCTTTGTCTTCCACTACCTCGATATTATCAAGTGCCTTATCCACCACCTCATCAAGTTTATCGACTTCTCCTAAGCCTTCACCAAATGACAAGGAACCCTCTTCATTGTCCTCCTCTATGTCCTGAAGTTCATAATTC
>JBGPPR010000087.1:0-5298 GCA_041488675.1 Thermodesulfovibrionia bacterium | reverse complement strand
ATGACGAAGAGGGCAAAATGGGCATTTGAAAAGAGGGAAGAGGCTGAGCAATTTATCAAAGACAACGGAGGACAAATTTCAACATTCGATGAAGTGATGAAGGCCACCTTTGAAGACATGTATACAGGCGTAAGAATAACGCACAAAAAGAGTGCGGCAACAGATATCACAATGGCAGATATGGAAAATCTTCCGGAATGTATATATTGCGGCATGAGCAGGCATCAATACTCACATAGCAGGGCGCTTGTTATATATGACGACGGAACAGTGGTAGGCACATGCAGCATTCACTGCGCTGCCATCGATCTCACCGTAAACATGAATAAGCCGGTCAACTCCATCATGATTGCGGATTACTACACAAGGAAGCTCATCGATGCAGAGAAAGCGGTATGGGTAATAGGCGGAGAGAAGTCCGGAGTCATGACGAAGAGGGCAAAATGGGCATTTGAAAAGAGGGAAGAGGCTGAGCAATTTATCAAAGCCAACGGAGGACAAATTGCAACATTCGATGAAGTGATGAAGGCCGCCTTTGAAGACATGTACGAGATACTCAGATGATAGATTAAAAGAACGGAAGGACAAGAGTGCAATAGTTCAAGAGTACCAAAGTGCCGGAGCCCGTAAATCCATAGTGTCATGACAGCAAGTCAAACGGATCATGGGCTCAGGTCTCTGTGCTTCACGACTTCTTTTCGCTTGACCCCTTTTCAGTGTGACTTTCTTCTTCATCTTCAGGAGAATATGTTTTGAATGAGTATTCCCTCAAAATGCGTTTAATTCTCTTCTTATCACAGGCGAGTTCACGGTTGGCAAGAAGGCCGATGATTATTATGAAGATAAAAATGATGACAAGGTATTTCATACAAAGAATCTATTCAGATTTTAGCAGAAAAAGAGTATGAGGAAATAACACAATACCGGAAAATTCGGAAGTCAAAAGTCTGAAGCATGGCTCGCCGACAGTCACGAAGTATTACTCGCAAGTAATCTGGGCTACACATTGAACCTGAAATTAATAATGTCCCCGTCCCGTACTTCGTATGTCTTGCCTTCAAGCCTCAGGAGCCCTTTCACTCTCGCAGTGTGCATACTGCCGGATGCAATGAAGTCTTTATAGGAAACGACCTCTGCCCTGATGAAACCCCTCTCGATATCTGAATGAATCTTTCCTGCCGCAGTAACTGCATTTGTATTGCTCCTGACAGTCCAGGCCCGCACTTCGTCCTCTCCTACTGTAATAAATGATATGAGCCCGAGGAGCTGATAACATGTTTGTATGAGTCTGTTTGAAGCAGGCTCCTCAATACCGAGTTCTATAAGGAAAGGTTCCCTTTCATCGTCAAGAAGCTGGGAAATCTCCATCTCGATTTTACCGCAGAGGGTCAAGACGTTTCCTGACGGATAACGATTCAGCAGTGATGATTCGAGTGTCTTTGCATACTCTTTATCGCCGTCCCTTTCTCCGGTATTCAGAACGATAACCTTTGGGATCGTTGACAGAAACTGCAGCGCCCTCATCGCCTTCATCTCCTCTTTCGTGAATTCCACATCTCTCAGCGGTGTTTCTTTCATAAGGAAATCCCTGCATTTAAGAAGCAGCTTTTTTTCTGCTTCGTCAGGTTTCTTTCCGCGGTTTTTCCCTTCCTCCATACGTTCAAGACGGGTTTCAACCAATGCGATATCAGCAAAGACCAGTTCGAGTTCAAGCGTCTCGACGTCCCGCACCGGGTTTATGCTTTCCATCGGATGAATAACGGATTCATCGTAAAAGGCTCTCACCACATGGACGATGGCGTCAACGTCCTTTATCAAATCAAAGACCTTCCTGTTCTGTTTTACATCGCCTTTCGTGAGGCCGATATAATCAATATATTCAATCGTTGCGTATGTTGTCTTTTTCGGGCTGTAAACGTCGGACAACTTGTCAATTTCCGAATCAGGCACTTTCACCACGCCGACGTTAGGTTCGCCGATAATTGTGGGATAGATTGTTGTATCAATGTTCAATCCTGTCAGTGCATTGAAGACTGTAGTTTTTCCTGAATTCGACAAGCCGATAATAGCAATTTTCATTATTCCTCCTTGCATGTATCTGGTTGCTGCAGGGAATAGTCTCCGGCAACAAAGATTTTTATTATAATTGAATCGGCTCAACAAAAGCCAATTTCCGGAGAGGGGGGGTCCCTTGTGCTCTTCTGATAACAGTGAGGTACTTTGTCTTCCTTCTCTTCAAATACGCACGCTCGATAGTCAGCGCTTTGTTATTGTAAGATTGAATAGCAGGAGGTATATCTTGATAAGGCAATGTAACGATGACGACTTTGAGACGATTTATGAAATTATTAATGATGCCGCACTGGCATACAAGGGAATCATACCCGCTGACCGATGGAAGGAGCCCTATATGTCCGGAGAGGAATTACGTCATGAAATTAGTGAGGGCGTTGTATTCTGGGGGTATGAAGAAGACGGGAAGCTGACGGGTATCATGGGTATCCAGGATGTGCAGGATGTAACACTGATACGTCATGCCTATGTGCGCACCGCGGAGAGAAATAAAGGAATAGGAAGCAAGCTTCTTTCTCATCTGCGCCGCATGACTGACAGGGCGATATTGATAGGCACGTGGGCGGATGCTGTGTGGGCAATACGGTTCTATGAAAGACATGGGTTCAGACCGGTTTCGAGAGAAGAGAAGAACCGACTCCTCAGAAAATATTGGAGGATACCGGAACGACAGGTCGAGACCTCAGTCGTTCTCGCAGAACACAATAGTCCAACCCTCAATTCTTTTGAAAAGGACACGGAAGTTCTGTGGCGGAGGGGGTGAGATTCGAACTCACGGTAGAGTCGCCCCTACAACGATTTTCAAGACCGTCGCCTTCAACCGCTCGGCCACCCCTCCGGTAGTAAATGCAGAAAGAGAGTCATATAAAACTATCTTCAAGATGCAGTGCTCATTATTATAGCAGGAACCGTTTAAAATTTTAGATTACCCGTCATTGCGAGGTCGCTTCAGCCGTGGCAATCTCATTGAAGAACAGCAAAATTGCCTCATTCCACTCACAATGACATTTCTTATACCGGGATTCTTGTATAATGGTTATTGAACAGGTGTCAGGAAAGCAACTAAATATTTTATGTGATGCATGAATTTGACTTTTCATTCTGATTTCTTTTAAAGTTTTGAAAAATTATAGAGGTGATCATGAAAGATTCAGCTTTACAGTTAATTCTACAGGCAGGATATATAGTCAAAGGTGTCTTATTAATCCTTTTATTCTTTTCTGTAGTCTCCTGGGCAATCATATTTTTCAAACATCGATATTTCTCGAAGGCTCAAAAAGAGACTGACCAGTTCCTCAGGGCATACAGGTCAGGTCGTGATCCGAAAGATCTTTATCAAGTGACAAAAAACTTCACCATCAGTCCCATAGCAAATGTCTTCAAGTCTGTTTATTCAGATGAAGTGCATACGTCGAAGAGTGAGGTCAAGAGGATGCTCAGAAGATACGAAGCCCTCGAATCAGCAAAGCTCGAGAAGTATCTCAATTTCCTTGCAACAACAGGATCGACAACTCCCTTTATCGGTTTATTCGGAACTGTCTGGGGAATAATGAATTCGTTTAGAGGCATAGGCGCAGCCGGTGCAGCATCTCTCGCCGTCGTGGCACCGGGCATAGCAGAGTCCCTGATTGCGACAGCCGCCGGTCTTGCCGCTGCAATTCCTGCAGTAATAGCGTACAACTACTACCTGAGTGTCGCACGACGGCTGATTATTGAGATGGAGGATTTTTCAGAAGAACTTTTCGATCTCTTTACAAAAGAAAATCCATGAATTCAGATAGACACAGAAGAGTCCTTTCCGAAATAAATGTAACGCCTTTTGTAGATGTAATGCTTGTTCTCCTCGTCATCTTCATGGTAACAGCGCCCCTCCTTCAGCAGGGCATAGATGTAAATCTCCCAAAGGCAAAGGGCAGAGACCTTCCCCCGGAGGAGCGAATAACCCTGATTATAAAGAAAGATGGAGCTATCTACATGAATGACAATCCGGTTTCGATAACAGGTATGAGGCAGAAGCTTGAAGCAATAAGCAAGCTGAACCCTAACGTCTATCTCAAGGCAGATAGGGGAGTACCCTACGGATTTGTCGTCGAAGTTATCGGTGAGATCAAGGATGCAGGAATAGAGAGACTCGGTATAGTCACGGAGCCCAAAATATCCTTGAAATGAAGGAGCCCAGTCTCCAGAAAACGACGGCTCTTTCTCTGGCGCTTCACATTTCGTTCCTCTGCATTGCCCTTCTTCTCTTAAGGCAGTCCAATAAACATGTGATGCCGTCGCCCTATGTTGTGAGTCTTGTCAGCCCCGCGGTATTGAAAGGGAAGACTATGGATATCAGAGAAGGCAAGGGATTACCAAAACCCTTGAAAGATACTTCCGTTGTAGAAGCTGTCCCTAAGCAGGACATGAAAAAAAGAGACAAAAAAAGAGAGGAAATGGTTGAGGAGAGGATAGCTGCCATAGCAGCAAAGAAAAAGGTGGAGAGGCTGGTTAAATTACGCTCCGAGATCTCTCTTAAGGCAAGCAGTAATATCGGCAAAGGTACTTCTGAAATAAGCCCTGTCCAGGGAGAAAAAGGGTCTCTCTTTGATGAATACTATGTGAAGATAAGAAAGGAGATATGGCAACAGTGGGTCTTCCCTGCCACCGGGCAGAAGGATCTCGAGGCGACCATTTCGATTAAGATAATAAAGGATGGCACAATATTCATTCAGAAGATCGAGAAGAGCTCAGGCAATCCTTTTTTTGACAAATCGGCAATCAGGGCTCTCACGAAGGCAAGCCCTATATCGCCGCCTCCTTATGAGATGGAGATAGGTGTGAGGTTTTATCCATGACAAAAAGCAAAGAGCTGAGAGCAAAGGGCAAAGAGCAAAGAGTAAAAACCAATATTATACGCATTGTACTAATAACTCTATGCACTATGCTCTTCGCTCTACGCTTTTCATCTATTGCAGCTAAGGTCTATATCGATATTACTTCACCAGCCATGGAAAAAGTCCCTATTGCCATATACGACTTCGGCGGTCTTTCAGGGAAAGAAATATCAGATATCATCAAGGACGATCTTGAATTCACTGGATTTTTTACTTACATTGACAGGGCTGCTTATATAGAAGGCATCTCCCAGCCATTTAATCGTAATAACTGGACCCCTCTTGGCGTAGAGACCGTCGTTAAAGGGACTGTCAAGGAGGGAAAAGAACTCATCTTTCCTGTATCCCT
>JBGPPR010000086.1:0-5305 GCA_041488675.1 Thermodesulfovibrionia bacterium | reverse complement strand
TGCAGGCTCGGCCTTTTGCTCCATAGGTGCAGGAGCTGCCTTCTTTTCCTCAGTTGCGAGGGAGAGAGAAGCCATGGCAAATACGAAGAGTACTGTTACAAAAATAGCTATTGCTTTCTTCACTCAAATCACCTCCTTTCATTAAGCTTTACAAAAGCTATTATGTGCAGCTTTTATGCCATAAATGCTGAGAAGGATGAATTCCTTATTCTTAGAGGCCTTACATTGAGCATAATAAACCTTACTGAAGTTCTTATGCACGATATGGTGTTATGACACACTTTTTGGTGTAGTTTCTTTATTAATATTAAACTTCTCGAGACGGTACTGAAGAGTCCTGAAACTCAGTCCTAATAATTTAGCTGCCTTTGTAATTACCCACCCACTCTTTTCCATTGCCCTCAAGATGAGGTGTTTTTCAAGTTCTTCTATAGATATACCTTCATCGGGAATATCTATGTTCAGAATATCCTGTTGTTGGAATAATCTTAACTCGCCCTTGATATCCAGCAATGATATTTTGTCTGACTCACACATAAGAACAGCGCGTTCTATGGCAGATTCAAGTTGTCTTATATTCCCTGGCCAATGATATTCAGTGAGGGCCTTCATTACATTCTCTTCGATCCCTTTTATCCTTTTCCCGAATTCCTGGTTATATTTGCTGATAAAAAAATCCACAAGCTCCGGGATGTCTCCTTTTCTTTCACGTAATGGGGGAAGTTCAATAGTGATAACCTTCAGCCTGTAATAGAGGTCTTCCCTAAAGTTCTTCTTCGTGATCTCTTCCTCAAGATCCTTGTTTGTTGCTGAAATAACCCGCACATCGACTTTTATGTTCTCACGGCCCCCAATCCTTCGTATCTCTTTATTCTGAAGCACCCTGAGGATTTTCGATTGCATGACTGCCGGGAGATCGCCTACCTCGTCAAGAAATATTGTTCCTCCATTCGTTGATTCGAAAAGTCCTACACTCCTTGATGTCGCACCGGTGAATGCACCTAGTTCGTAACCGAAGATCTCACTCTCGATAAGGTTTTCAGGAATAGCCGCACAGTTCACGGCGGTAAAGGGTTTCGTCCGTCTCGGGCTATTATAGTGGATTGCTCTTGCCGCAAGCTCCTTCCCAGTACCGCTCTCTCCACCAATGAGAATGGTTGCTGAAGTTGAAGACACCTTTTTCATGATCTCAATCGCCTCTCGCATTTTTCCGGAACTACCCACAATTCCTTCGATGCTGAACTTATCGTAAAGTGCTTTCTGAAGCTGCAGATTTTCTTTCAGGAGAGAGGCCCTTTCAGCGGCCCTCTTGACCGTCAAAAGCAACGCATCTTTATTGAGAGGTTTTGTCAGATAATCAAATGCACCTTTCTTCATCGCCTCCACGGCAGAAGATATCGTACCATAGGCCGTCATAATGATCATTGATGGTTCAAAGGGCTTACGTGGAATGGATTCAATAAAGTCTATACCTTCCATATCTTCCATCTTGAGGTCCGTCAGAACTACATCGGGATGAAGTTCCTTCACAACCTTCAAACCTTCCTCCCCTGATGAGGCGGTATAGGTCTCATAGCCTTCATCGTCCAGGATTGTCTTCAAAATCTCCCTCTGCAGAGGCTCATCATCGACAATAAGCACAACAGCCATGTTATCTCCCCGTATTTTTCATATTATTCATTTTCTGTAATTCCTGCGGAGGCAGGAATCCAGAACCAAAGCCACTGAATTCTCGCCTCGGCGAGTCGCTGAGGTGACCCGTCTGCACGGGAATGACGAACAAAAACAGAGTGTATATGTCCATTAGGTACAGCACACTAAACAGGAAAGGACATTATTATCGTGCTTCCCTTGCCTTCTGCACTCTGGAAATCTACCTTCCCGCCGTGTTCTTCAACAACCCTCCTGGTCATAGCTAGTCCGAGACCAAGGCCTGACTCCTTTGTTGAAAAAAACGGATCGAAGACCTTTGAAAGATTCTCCCTTGAAATACCGGTACCGGTATCCTCAAAGAAAATCGAGACCTTGCTGTTTGGTGCCTTCGTACTTATCGTGAGTCTGCCACCGCCAGGCATAGCTTGAAATGCATTGAGAAGAACATTGAAAATACACGTCTTTATCAGCTCGGGATCCAGAGAAAGCTTGGGCAATACTTCATATCGCGTTATGATCTCAACATTGTCTTTTTCCGCTTTTGCCAATACCAATGCCAGTACCTCATCGACAAGGCTATGCAATTCAACCTCACGAAGGCTCAACTTTATCGGTTTCCCATAATCCAAGAAACCGCCTACGAGCTTGTTCAGACGCTGAATTTCCTGCTTAATACTCATCATAAGTGACTCAAATTTCTCTTTCCTGGCGTCTTCCAGGGGTACATACTTCTCCCGAAGATGATCTATCGAAAGGCTTATGAAATTCAGGGGGTTTCGTATCTCATGTGCTATCCCTCTTGCAAACTGCCCTATCCCGGAAAGGTGTTCGACCTCGCGCAGTTTCTCCTCGAGGGCGCGTTTCTCTCTGAGTTTCTGAACCATAAAGTTGAAGCTCTGTGTGAGTTCCCCTATCTCGTCTTTCCTGTCTGTGAAAAGGTCCGGCGTCAAATCGCCTGCAGCAACCCTTCCTGCAGCATTCACGATATTATGTATTGGTCTGGTATACATCCATGAAAGGAGCACCGCAATCACTATTCCAAGACAGAGAACCAATGAAGTTGCAACTATCCTCTTGATTGCATTAGTCCTGAGGAGGTCAGAAAAATCTTCTGAATTTATCTGCAAGTGTATATAGCCATAGTGCTCATTGCCTGCAACGACGGGCAGAATAACATTGTAGACTTTCCCTTCCTCAGAAACAGGTTCACCGAGTTCAGCCTTTATGATCCGTTCTTTTTTCTTAGGGCTAACCTGCTCCCCAATCTTCATGGGATTTGTGCTTGCTATGATTTCATCGGTGTTACTGATAATAGAGATCTCCTTCACTCCTTTCGCATTCAGTTCCTTAAGGTAATTATAGAGTCTCATTTGATCTGTTGACCCGGTACTCGTCACTTCCTCAACTCCAACCTGTATTGCTTTGGAAAGCTCTGCGGTCTGTTTTTCGAGTTCTACAAGAAGCGCTCTTTCAGATTGCGAGTAGAAGAAGAGCAGTACTGAGACAAGGACAAGGCTCAGAAAGATCATCATGAAAACGAGTTTTTTGTTAAGGGAAAGGTCAAGGAAAAAATTTCTGACAGACATTTAAGACTATTTTATATGCAACATATATCTTAAAGTCAACTAACCGGTGCGGCCATCTGACAAAGTTCTCCTTGCATAAGTTACATTGTTCAATTAAAATGATGATAGAAACTTTCGGGACAATCGTCAATCAAAGTACATAAAATGGAGGGGGGGGCGCGATGGCTGATTTGAAGTCAATGACACCAACAGAAATCCTCGATGCCCTTGGAATGGTTTGTCCTTATCCCCTCATCTTGGTGAAAAAGACTATGGAGAAGTTACCCAGAGGGGCGATATTGAAAATAATCTGCGACCTGCTCACGACAGTGGAGGACTCTATCCCCCGGTACTGTGAAAAACATGGATATCGCTTAGAATCAGAATGGATAGAAGATAAGCACTGCTGGGAGATGTACATACAAAAACCCTGATATGGAGCCTTTGCTTCTCAATGTTTTGAATTAGACGTATTTCTTTTGTTAATTACATCCCTCAGCAACCAGATTACGAACCCCGCTACGATATACACTCATCGAATCCGTTTGATTCGGAATACAAAAAACAGAGGGGATGCCAGAAATCTGGCATCCCCTCTCTCTAATTAACTCATTCTTATCTTCAGAATTTACGATTTAATCTGTCTTTGTCCATACTTGTCAAAAACCGCCTCCTCCTTAACCGAGACAGCTATTTTGTAAAGGATAGTAAGAACCAGGAAACCTACTGACCAAACTGCAAGGGTAATAAGCGTCTCGGGCAGGGTAGGCCAGTACTCTGTTACTCTTTCAAAAGGATTGGGCACGAATCCACCCACAATCAAACCAAATCCTTTGTCGATCCACAAAGAGAAAAATGTTGATACACAGGCGATCGCCAGGAGATTCTCCTTTTTTCTGAATTGAGGGAAAATTAACAGGGAAAGCGCTACTACTGCAAGGATTGTGGAGGTCCACATGACAGGTACAAGCTTCCCCTGCCCTTCCACACCGGTATAAAGGTATATAAACGGCTCCATATGCCCCGGTATCTTGCTGTAAAAGGCTGTAAAGAATTCGAGGCCAAGAAAGAACACGTTTGTAATCATGAAATAGGTTACGATCTTGCCCAATGCTTGAATTGCTTCTTTCCCGGCATCAAACTTGGTGTATTTTCTGACAATTAATGCCAGGAGAATCAGAAGTGCCGGACCACCGGCAAACGCCGAGGCTAAGAAACGGGCTGCCATAATAGCCGACAGCCAGAAATGTCTTCCTGGAAGACCTGCATACAGGAAAGCCGTAACAGTATGAATAGAAGGTGCCCATGCTATCGAGAGAATGATAAACGGCTTTACCCAGGACGGTGCGGCTATCCCTTTCCGCTCAGACCCGAGAACAGTCCAACCGACCAGGATGTTGAGCAAGAGATAAATACTCAAAACAAGCATATCGAAAAACATGACTGAGTTTGGCGTGGGATGCAGGATTACATTCAGGACACGGAGCGGTTGCCCCATATCTACAAAAATGAAGAGCATGCACATAATAACCGCAGCGATTGCCAGAAACTCTCCTAAAACGGTGATCCTGCCAAATGCTTTGTAATTATGGAGGTAATAAGGCAATACTACCATAACTCCTGATGCTGCAACACCCACAAGGAAGGTAAACTGACCTATGTATAAACCCCATGAAACATCCCTGCTCATGCCTGTTACTCCAAGGCCAATCCTAAATTGGTAAAGATACGCAATAAATCCTGTTCCGATAATGGCAAGCAAAAAGAATATCCATGTCCAATATCTTCGACTTCCCTTTAGAGCAGTTTCAAGCATATGTATTAACCTCCTCTTATCCTAATATGTAATAAACGCCGGGCCGTGTCCCAAGCTCGGGCTTACGTCGAAAACTGTATCGTGTACTAAGAATCTTCCTGACCTCAGAATTGGGGTCTTCCAGGTCACCAAAAATCAACCCCGGTCCCCTGCCTGTCTTTCTTGCTAACTCCTGAGAGGCCTCTACGCATGCCGGGATAAGCCCGTTTGCAAGCCTCTCATAGCAGAAAGTACACTTTTCCACCACACCCTTCATCCTTGTCGGGAATTC
>JBGPPR010000085.1:0-5339 GCA_041488675.1 Thermodesulfovibrionia bacterium | reverse complement strand
CTAATTGCAGAAAGCATTCATCCCCCCCTACCCATTCACTCCAGCCAAATATGAGTGCCAGTGAAAAGTGTCAGTGATCTGTTTCAGCAAAAACCTCAAAAGCATTTACTCCTCTTTATACCTAAAATCGTATTACCTCAAAGAATATTTCTCTATCCCCTGAATCTGTTCAAGTGAGAACTCCGCATCAGGAGCTATCCAGGAAAAATTTTAAAATATCTTAAAGCGGTCTCATGCGTATGCGATATTCTTCAACAACGGAGAAATGTCCGGTCCAATCAGAACGGGATTCAACTGCTGCTACAACAACTCTTGCGATATATGCTGAGGAACTTTCTGGTACCCGGAAAAGAATAATGCCGCATTTCGAGGGGAGATGTGAATGGAAGGCCAGTTCTCCAAAGTCCTTGTCGAAAGTCACTAAGACTCGTTCTTCAGAAACTGCACGGGCGAGGATATCTTCATCGCTGCTTCCGGGCGCGTCAGTGCGCACCCATACAATGTCATGTCCTGTTTCTCGCAAGGCTGAAACCGCATCAAGAGGAACGTTTTCATTCGCAAGAAACCTCATATGAATTATCTTATGCGACTTTCACGGGATAAACTTTCTCTGACTGTAAAGTCTCACCGGCATATTTGAGGCACGCAAGTATGTCCTCATGTGTGAGTCCTGGATAGTTTCTTACTATCTCGGACTCCGACCACCCCTGAGCGAGGAGATTAATAACAAATTCAACTGCAATGCGAGTTCCTTTAATAACGGGCTTTCCAACGAGAACTTTGGGGTCAATAGTTATACGATCACGCCAGTTCATATACACCTCCATATTTGTCATTTAGTATATCAGAGAAAACTGAAAGCCTGTATTTTCTCTCATATTGCATTTCACTCTCCAATACTATTAAATAATTGATGATCACTTCCGATAAGGTAAATAAGATCATGAGGATTCGAGCGAACAATAACTGATATGCAAGAACTGACTCCTTTGATGAAGCAATATTTCGATATCAAAGAAAAACACAAAGACGCTATTGTCTTCTTCAGGCTTGGAGACTTTTATGAGATGTTTGGAGAAGATGCAGAAAAGGCATCAAAAATCCTTCAGATAACCCTCACCACAAGAGAAAAATCAAAAGAAGAGCCTATCCCGATGTGTGGCGTCCCTTACTTTGCATCAGAGTCTTACATATCGAAGCTGATCAAGGCTGGATATAAGGTTGCGATATGCGAACAGATGGAGGATCCAAAAGAAGCAAAGGGAATCGTCCGCAGAGATATTGTAAAGGTAATTACACCAGGGACGCATTCACCCGAAAATCCCAAGGAAAACACCTATATCATAAGCCTCTTCCCGTCTGCAAATAAACACGGCATAGCCGTAGCTGATATCTCAACAGGCGAGTTCATCCTTTATGAGACAGAAGAAAATATCGAGGATGAAATGCATAGGTTCGAACCGAGAGAAATTTTAATCCCCCGGAGCCTCAAGGAGAATATCTACTATAAAGAGGCACTGAATACCTTCTATACATCTTCTTATGAGGATTGGTATTTTGATTATTCCGAGGCATATAAGATTCTCTTAAGTCACTTAAAGGTCTCTTCCCTTGATGGCTATGGATGCGATGGCATGGTTGCCGCAATCTCTGCGGCAGGCGCCCTCGTCGGTTATCTTGAGGATACACAGAAGGAAGCATTTATCCTCAAAAAGATCAGCGCCTTCCGGCATGATTCGTACATGTTTCTCGATGCAGCAACGCAGCGAAACCTTGAACTCACCCATAACCTCAGGGATGGCTCCCGTGAAGGCACACTCCTGTGGGTTCTCGATGAAACACTGACGCCGATGGGAGGAAGATTTTTGAGGTCTTCTCTCCTGAAACCGCTGATTGAGATACAGGAAATAAAAAGGAGACAGGATGCAGTCGAATATCTTACAGAAGACTACGAACTGCTCGAAGAACTCAGGACATCCCTTCGGAAGATACAGGACATTGAGAGGCTCTCTTCAAAGGTGAGTTTAAGGAGTGCAAATGCAAGGGACCTTATAGGGATTAAGAATTCTCTTACGTATCTGCCGAAGATCAGGAAATCTATCAGCATCTGTAAAAATCACTACCTAAGATCAATTTCAGAAGATATATCAGAATTCTCAGGCCTCAGACAATTAATAGAGAAAAGTATCCTTGACAGTCCTCCCATAACCCTGAGAGATGGAGGGATCATCAGAGACGGATACAGCGCCGAAGTGGACGAACTGCGAAAAATATCCACAAAAGGGAAGGACTTTCTTGCAGAACTGGAACTGAAAGAGAAAAACAGAACAGGTATCTCCTCCCTGCGAGTTCGATATAACCGGGTCTTTGGCTACTACATCGAGGTAACGAAAGCAAACCTCCACATGGTTCCTGATGATTACATACGAAAACAGACTCTCGTGGGTGGAGAAAGGTTCATCACGCCGGAACTAAAGGAATATGAAAGTAAGATCCTTGGAGCGGAAGAGAAGCTTAAGAATTTGGAATACCAAATCTTCCAGGAAATACTGAACGAAGTCAATAAGGAATCCCCCCTTTTATCAAAAACAGCCCATGCCACAGCAATCGTTGACTTTCTCTCCTCTCTTGCCGTTACGGCTAAACGATATAATTATGTAAAGCCCGCGGTTGATGAATCCGGTATTGTAGATATTACTGATGGGAGACATCCGGTCCTCGAAAGAATACCCTCAGATGAAAAGTTCATACCAAACAATACCTATATCGATACAGAAGATAACCGCCTTTTAATTATTACGGGACCGAACATGGCGGGGAAATCCACCTACATGAGACAGGTCGCTCTTATTGTTCTTATGGCACAGATCGGGAGTTTTATTCCGGCCTCACTGGCAAGGATCGGTATTGCCGACCGACTATTCACGAGAATAGGAGCATCCGATCTCCTTACGAAAGGTCAGAGCACCTTCATGGTGGAAATGATAGAAGTGGCAAATATCACCCACAATGCAACTCACAAAAGCCTCATCATTCTTGATGAAGTGGGAAGGGGCACAAGCACCTTTGACGGTATCAGCATCGCCTGGGCAACTGCAGAATACATTCTCAACGCAATAAAGGCGCGGACGCTCTTTGCAACGCACTATAACGAGCTCACAGAACTCAGCCGTACGCACAATGGAGTCCGGAATTATAATGTATCAGTAAAGGAATGGGGTGATGAGATCATCTTTCTCAGGAAGATAGAAAAAGGACCTTCGGACAAAAGTTACGGAATACAGGTTGCCCGCTTGGCAGGCATCCCTGAAGATATCATAAACAGGTCAAAAGAGGTCCTCGCCAATTTGGAAAAAGAGGAGCTCGACGAGACAGGAAGCCCAAAATTTGCACACAGAAAAACAAAAAGAGGCACTGTCCAGCTTGATCTTTTTTCGTCCATGCCGGCCTCCATCGTGTCTGAAATTTTAAACCTTGATGTAAAGGCGCTGAAACCGGAAGAGGCACTTGAGAAGCTTATGGACTTGAAAAAAAAGGTCAACTCCTATTCTATTGCCTTGACAAAAAAGAAAAGCCCATGATATGAAATTACTGTCGGAATACTTGCAAAAAGGAGGAATGAATGAACCCAGAGGATCTTAAGTACCATAAAGAACATACCTGGGCCAGGGTTTCAGGAAAGAAGGCGACAATCGGCATAACTGACTATGCACAAAAGGCACTCGGTGATATCGTCTACATTGATCTTCCGGAAGTCGATTCCAATATTGAATTCAATAGTGAAATCGGTGAAATAGAATCGACAAAAGCAACCTCGTCCATAATCTCGCCTTTGACTGGAAGGATTATTGAAGTGAACGAAGATCTCACAGAATCTCCCGAAACCATCAATGAAGATCCTTACGGGAAAGGATGGATAGCCATCGTTGAGATCGACGACGTTGCTGAAGTGAATGATCTGATGGATGCCTCTGAATATGAAAAATATGTCGAAGAGGAAAAAAAATGAAAATAGCCATTCTCGGAGCCGGTCCCGGGGGCTATGTTGCTGCAATCAAGGCTGCTCAACTTGGAGTTCAGGTCACAGTGATAGAAGATACCGAAGTGGGGGGTACATGTCTCAACAAGGGCTGCATCCCTACAAAAACACTGCTGGCTACAACCGAACTCTTACACAAGACGAAGAACAGTATAGAATTTGGAATTGAAATCTCAGGACAGGTCACACCCAATCTTTCCAAGATCATGGAAAGAAAAAACAAGGTTGTCTCGACTCAGGTTAAGGGTATTCGTTCCTTGTTTAAGAGTTGGGGCATAACCCTGATTGAGGGGAGGGGCATGGTCATCAGTCCTGAAAAGATAGAAGTCCAAAAAAGAGATGGCTCAACAGACATTGTCGGGGCTGACAGGATAATTATTGCGACTGGATCAAGACCTGCACAGTTACCCCTATTTCCCTTCGATGGGGATCATATCCTTTCCAGTGATGATGCTTTAACCATAAAGTCTGTTCCGAAGACTCTTATCATTATAGGTGCGGGTGTTATCGGATGTGAATTTGCATTCATCTTCAGCGAACTCGGAGCGGATATCACCATGCTTGAGATCATGCCGAGGGCACTCTCTACTGAAGACCCCGAGATATCCGAAACTCTTGAAAGAGAACTGAAAAAGAAGAAGATAAAGCTTATGACAGGGGTGAAGGTAACAGGGGTGCAAGGTCGGCACGATGGAATTCACGTATACCTCGAGGAAGGCAAGGAGCTTGTGGCTGAAAAATTACTCGTTTCCGTGGGCAGGGCTCTCAACTCCGATGGAATCGGAGTTGAGGCGGTAGGAATCGAGAAAGGACCGAAGGGAGAGATTGTGGTCAACGAGAAGATGGAGACAAACATAGGTGGTATGTATGCCATCGGCGACGTCACAGGCGGCTTGCTCTATGCGCATGTTGCATCACGTGAGGGGATAATCGCTGCAAAGAATATTATCGGAGCCGATCAAAAGATGGACTATAGCGTTGTTCCGGCTACCATATTTACTTCACCGGAAATCGCTACCGTCGGACTCAAGGAGAATCAGGCTGTAGAGAAAGGGATCAAAGTAAAAACAGGCCATTTTCAATTCAGGGCTATCGGCAAGGCCCATGTAATGGGAGAGATCACCGGTTTTATCAAAGTCGTCTCTGATGAGACATCTGACAGGATACTGGGTGTCCATATAATTGGACCTCATGCTTCAGACCTCATTCACGAGGCAGCCCTTGCGATGAAGGCCGGCCTCAAGACAAGGGATATTGCTGAAACAATACATTCTCACCCTACTCTTTCAGAGGGAATGAT
>JBGPPR010000084.1:0-5342 GCA_041488675.1 Thermodesulfovibrionia bacterium | reverse complement strand
CCTTTCTCTCCTGCCGTCCCATAGAACAGTTATCGTATCACCATCGTTCACCTCAACAACCCTCACGTACTCAGCCTTCGGTTGCGTCTGCCCCTGATATCTGCCATAAAGGCTGACAAGCAGGAGCGCGATTGAGGCCGTAAGGCCCACGACGATTCTAAACATTCTTTTGCTCATGATATTTTCACGAGTATATAAATACTTGTATGAATCAGTAAACCCTTATGGAAGTGTGGTAGACACTTACCCTATTATGTCATTCCAGCCTGTCTGGAATCTTTCTTCGGAAGGATTGCGGACAAGCCGCAATGACACAATGAGCAGGAATGACAATAGGTTTAGCAGTACCTATTTACTCAAGATTAGAATGGTCAGCAATCAGATATTTTCTGATATCGCCGCTTTAACTCCCTGTACAAGCCCTTCTAAATCAATTTCTCTCACTGTTCTTGCGTCGAGTATCAATGAGTCTTCTCTTATCCTTGATATGATCGGGGGGGTACCCGCTCTCAATCTTTCCTCAAGCTCATTAACAGAGAGATTATCAGGCTTTATTGAGACCACGTAGGTTGGGAAATCAATCTCCGGCAGTGATCCCCCGCCGGCCCTCGATGAATCTGCTATTACCATAATATGGGCATTCTGTACTTCCTTCTTCAATCTCTTTGCGATTCTATTTGCACGACCTTTTATCTCTTCGGGTTTCTGGAGAAGCATCCTCAGGGTCGGGATATTCTCGACCACCCTTTCCTCGTCAATGTATTCCATGAGAGTTGCTTCAAACCCGGCGAGGGTAAGCTTGTCTATCCTCATGGCCCTTGTTATCGGATTCTTTTGAATCCTCTCTATGTATTCTCTTTTACCGACAATAACTCCACCCTGAGGTCCACCGAGAAGCTTATCCCCGCTGAAGGTCGTTATGTCAACGCCTGAACTCACAATGTCCTTTACCACCGGTTCGTTAGAGATGCCAAAGGGCTTTAAGTCTATGAGGCATCCGCTTCCCAGGTCAAACATAACAGGAACCTGATACTTCCTGCCGAGATTGGCAAGGTCTTCTACTGAGACTTCTTCGGCGAATCCCATAACCCTGAAATTGGATTTGTGGACCTTTACGATAAGGGCAGTATTGTCATTAATCGCCCCTTCATAATCATGAAGATGGGTCTTGTTTGTCGTTCCGACTTCCCGGAGTATTGCACCACTCGCTGCCATTACTTCAGGCATCCTGAAGGAACCACCTATCTCAACAAGTTCACCTCTTGAAACAATCGCCTCTTTACCTTTTGATAATGTGTTAAGGCAAAGCATGACTGCTGCAGCATTATTGTTGACAACGAGTGCATCTTCTGCACCCGTGACTTCCCTGAGAATTCTTTTGACATGGGTATACCTTTTACCTCTTTTGCCTTCTTTCAGGTCATATTCCAGGTTGGAATAACTTCCAGCGACTCTCCTGATGTTTTCGAGGGCTCTTTCAGAGAGGAGAGAACGTCCGAGGTTTGTATGGATTACAATACCCGTAGCGTTTATGAGTGACCTGAGGCTGTAGGAGGAGAGCCTTCCTATGATATTTTCTATCTCGGCTATCATATATTCTTCAGAGGTGTCTGCAGTGAGACCCGTCAGAATTTCCTTTCTCCTCAAATCAATCACCTCTCTGATCGCATGAATAATATATCTTCTCGGATAGGTCTTCAGCCATTCCATGCCCTGATTGCTCCTCAGGATTTCATCCACTTTGGGTAGGCTCGAGAGTAGTTTCTGTTTTTCCTCCATGTCCTTTTCTACCATAGAAGGTGAAAAAAATTAAAGAAAAAAATGAAAGATAAAGAAACTTCTTTAGAATTTTGCTCCGAAAATAGGGCAGGCATCTTGCCTGACATCCGAGGCGGGACGCCTCGACTATTTTCATGCCCCTTTGTGCGCCCAAAAGCTCATCATGGTTTGAGCGGTTTCTTTTGCCGATAGTCGAATGAAAATATTCTAATATAAAGAGGCAGAATCCTCGGGGGGGGCGTAGCCCGAGAATGAGCGAAATACTATTGGAAGGCCTTATTATGGTAGAATAAATTATGTTCCACGATATTCATGAGGAATGTGGAATATTCGGGGTATATGGTCATCCTGAAGCAGCAAATCTAACCTACCTCGGCTTGTATGCACTTCAGCACAGAGGGCAGGAGGGTTCAGGCATTTGTTCGGCTGACGGAAGGCACCTCTTTCTCGAAAAATCCAGAGGGCTTGTAGCTGATGTCTTCTATGAAAAAAGACTGAAGAGGCTTCCCGGTCACATAGCAATAGGGCATAACCGGTACTCTACAGCTGGAAGCAGTGTCCTGAGGAATGTCCAACCCATCGTGGCAAACTTTGCCCTTGGCGCTCTTGCAATCGCACACAATGGAAACCTTGTCAATGCTATAGAGCTCAGGGCATCTCTTGAGAATGAGGGAGCTATATTCCAGTCCTCCTCCGACAGTGAGGTCATTGTACATCTCATTGCCCATGCAAAGGGAGATGATTTTGATGAGAGAGTCCTCCATGCGCTGAAACAGATCCATGGTTCGTTCAGTCTGTTGATACTGAGGGAGAAAGAACTCATCGCTGTCAGGGATCCCTATGGAGTGAGACCCCTTTCTCTCGGCGTCAAGGACGGTGCATACATCATCGCCTCCGAGACCTGTGCCTTTGACCTTATCGGGGCAACGTACATAAGGGATATAGAGCCCGGAGAGGTCTTCATCATGGGGGAACATGGGTTACGGTCCCTGAGACTGAACAATACAAGGAAGGCCTTCTGTGTATTCGAGTTCATCTATTTCTCGCGGCCTGACAGCAACATCTTCGGTGCAGTGAATGTAAATGAAATGAGGAAAGAATTCGGAAGACAACTTGCACGGGAGTCTTTTACTGAAGCAGATCTTGTCATTCCTGTTCCTGACTCCGGTGTGCCTGCTGCAATTGGATTCTCTGAGGAGAGTAACATCCCCTTTGATTTTGGCCTCATAAGGAATCACTATGTCGGCAGAACCTTTATAGAGCCACAGAATCACATACGGCATTTTGGAGTAAAAATAAAGCTCAACCCGGTACGACAGCTTCTCGAGGGGAAAAAAGTGATTGTCATAGACGACTCTATCGTGAGGGGAACTACAAGCAAGAAGATCGTGAAGATGCTGAGAGAAGGAGGGGGTGCGAAAGAAGTGCACCTGAAGATAAGCTCCCCCCCAACCATCGCTCCTTGCTTTTACGGTATTGACACGCCTACGCGACAGGAACTGATCGCATCCTCTCACCTCATCGAGGAGATCAAAAAATATGTCACTGCTGATTCCCTTACATATCTCAGTCTTGAAGGACTGAGGAGGATAATCCCCGAGCCTCACAATTACTGTACTGCCTGTTTTGACAATCACTACCCCATCAGCTTCCCCGGTGAACACCTCGAACAGATGGAATTCTTATTCAGGTAGAATCGTTGATAACCTCGACACTGAGAGACATATTCAAAATCAATCTCGGTGTTAAGGCAGACGAAAGAGTTCTCATCTTCACTGACAGACCTTCTGAAAAAGAAGAGATAGATGAATCAGATAAAGAGCGAAGGTTGAAGCTGCGCTCACTCTCTCTCTTTGCCACTGAGACAGGCAAGAATTTCTGTAAGACCATCATATTCCATGAATATCCTGCAACAGGAAGTCATGGCGCAGAACCTCCGGAAGAACTCTGGAAGTTTGCTTTCGGAAGGAAAACAGTCGATACCTTACGGAAGGAGAAACTCCTGCTCCCTCTTCTCCTGAAGAATGCAGAGAACAAGGACATAAAAAGGGCTGAGCAAATCATCAGGAAATATAAAAAGAACGCTGTTAACTGTGTGATTGCCCTTTCAAACTATTCCACAAGCCATACGAGGTTCAGAGATTTCATGACAAGGATTTGCGGCTGCCGATATGCGAGCATGCCCCTTTTCGACATCTCAATGCTCGAAGGTGCAATGAATGTCAACTGGAAAACTCTCGCAAGAAGAACAGATATGATTTCAAAAGAAGTAAACAGGGCTGAGTTTGTAGAAGTAAAAACATTAAATGGATCCTTTATTTCTTTCTCAAAAACTGGGAGAAAGGCAGGTTCTGATACAGGTATTCTGAAGAAACCGGGATCCTTCGGCAACCTTCCTGCCGGTGAAGTCTATATCGCACCATTGGAAGGGACAGCCAAAGGGAGACTTATCATCGAGTGGGCTCCCACGAGGCGTCTCACGTCGCCAATTATCCTGACTATCAAGGACGGCGTTGCAGTGAATGTGGAAGGAGATGATTCGTATGTCGAATATCTCATAGAAAAACTGGATGAAAGAAAGGAAAACAGCAATATTGCCGAATTCGGAATAGGCACGAATGACCGTGCTACAAGATTAAACAACATTCTTGAATCTGAAAAAATACTTGGAACCATTCATATAGCCCTGGGTGACAACAGTTCCTTCGGGGGAAAAGTTAAGACACCCTTTCATCAGGATTTCGTTTTTTTGAAGCCGACCGTGACGTTAATCCATAAGGATGGCAGCAAGAACATCATTCTAAAGTCAGGCAAGCTCATTTTTGAGGATCGTGCATGAGACCACTGTCCATCGGTTATTCCCCGTGCCCTAACGATACATTCATCTTTTATGCCCTTGTCAATGGGAAGATCAATACAGGCGATTTGGTTTTTAAAGAGACCCTGCTTGATGTTGAGACCCTGAACAGGATGGCCCTGGGGTCACAATTCGACATAACAAAGATTTCATATCATGCTCTATGTTTTATCCGCGAAGACTACTGCCTTCTCCGCTCGGGCAGTGCCCTGGGCAGAGGCTGCGGCCCTCTTATAGTTTCAAAGAAAGCGAATACCCTGGAGGGTTTACAGGGGTATAGGATTGCAATTCCCGGCAGACTCACAACAGCAAACCTCCTCCTTCAGCTCTTTGCCTTTGATTCCGGGATTCAGTTTTCATCTTACATTGAAATGCCTTTTTACAGGATCATGGATTCGGTGTCGAAGGGAGATGTGGATGCAGGATTGATAATCCATGAAGGAAGGTTCACTTTTCAACATTATGGATTAAAAAAAGTTGCAGACCTCGGTGAATGGTGGGAAGATACTACAGGTCTTCCTCTTCCTCTTGGCGGTATTCTTGCGAAAAGGAATCTCGGAAAAGATGTGATAAAAAAGGTTGACTCTTTTGTGAGAAAGAGCATCGAATATTCCTTAAGCCACAGACAAGAACCAAAGGTGTATATTAAACAGCATTCCCAGGAACTTGAAGATCAGGTTATAGAGCAGCATATAAATCTCTATGT
>JBGPPR010000083.1:0-5370 GCA_041488675.1 Thermodesulfovibrionia bacterium | reverse complement strand
TCTCTTCTGCATGATGCAGAGAGGATTTTGCAAAATGCAAGGGAAATAGCTTCCGGTCAGGAGGTGACAATAAAAACGGAAGTGGCTGAAGGACATGCAGCAGAAAAAATCGTGGAGACTGCCGGCAGGCTCAAAAGTGATCTGATCATTAGAGGGCCTCACGGATGGTCCGGAGTTAACAAGGCGATAATAGGAAGCATCATAGAAAATGTGATCGTGAATGCTTCCTGTCCTGTATTGGTCGTAAAATAAAGGAGGTTCTACCATGAAGGATTATAGGAATGTTGTCATTGCTGTAAATGGTTCGAAAGATGTGTTGGTTGATGGATTAAAACTTCTCCATGATGAAAAATGCCATGTTACAGTGGTAAAAGTAATCCCATCTTATGAAGGTGACCTTAGCATGGTTGGGGTTAAGAATATTGATGACTTGCTTAACAGCGGAGCAGAAAAAGAAATCTCTGCAATAATGGAGATTGCGAAAACAGTGGGTGCGAAGGTCAAAGTCAGGTTGGAAGAAGGCGAGATAGATGAAAAGATCGTCGAGGTAGCAGAAGAGGAAAAAGCCGACCTTATCATAATGGGAGCAGGAAGTCAGAACAGTATTAAGAAATTCTTTCTTGGTAGTGTACTCGATGAAGTTACCCATCAAGCTGCTTGTCCTGTGCTCGTTATCAACGATCAAGGATCATCGCATGGTAGTTTCCTCTATAATTTCTGTGGGATTACAACATAGATAAAGAACTACCCTGCAGCTTGGTTACGCAGATATAAGTAGCTCGCCTCCCCTGATAGGAGGAGATGAGGGGAGGGTGCATAGTGCATAAAGCGCTATCATCCTAACCCTCCCCATCAACGGGGAGGGTATCTGGAAGAACGTTTCCGAACAAACATATGAATCTTCCTATACCACCTCACAGACAATAACCACCGAAATCAACGTTAACATAAATAAGCCTGCAAGAAAGATCAGGTCTGCAGCTTTTTCATAAAATTCCGGTCTTGCCTTAGCCCGCATTGACGCGTATGAAAAAACGCTGGAGATAAGGAAAATCACTATTGCGATTGAGAGCAATTCGTCAAGAAAAGTTTCAGCCGCAAATTTCGCAATTCTTACAAAGCTGAGTATTACAAAACATAGCCCTAAGAGGTTTGAAGATGTGGGTAAAATATGCCTTGAAATATTTTTTCTGTTATCTCCGGTCTCCGACATCAAGATCCTCCCGTCAGATTAATGTGGTTCATAGAATTTTGCTTAAACTATTCAGTTATTATCTTTGAAATCATTCAGTCATTTAATGGAAGAAGAATTCTCTTTTTCTATTTTTTCGTTTTCATTTTCCTTTTCCTTTGCTGGTTCCTCTTCGAGTCCTTTTTTCAATCCCCGTATCGCCTCTCCAATGCCTTTTCCCATAGAAGGAAGCCTACTCGGCCCGAAGATGACAAGGGCAATGACCAATACCACTATCAATTCCGGCATTCCCAATCCAAACATGGTAACCTCCTCTTTCAAACAGGTTCATCATAAATATCAGATTAGACCTGCATATTTCGAAACATTTGTAAAAATGTCCTCATCGAAATTGTGTAACTTAAAATGAGGTCTGAAGCGGTTAAACTGTGAAATACTCTGTAGGTGGTGCCCGCGACAGGAAGGGATTCTTATTTATGAAAGGAAGATCGATTGATTCGCTTATTAATGGTAAGAGTGCTATTACATCATCGGCGGCATAGAAAAGAACCGGATATCGCAGCGCTATAACCGGGGGGTCATTACTGTCTGAAAGGTCATTGTCATAACAGATAAATCCTAATCCCGCTATCGTCAACAGACAAAAAACGATAAGCAAAAACGAAGAAGTTCTGCAGGAAAACTTGCTGCTATAAATATGTTGGAGATACATTTCTTATTACTTTCTATTATTTATTTTATTCCTTTTCTTCGAGAAGTTTCAATAGAAGCAAATTCAAGTCATTTCTGATTCAACTTCAACAAATAATCAACACATAATTCACAGAAATAATTCTTCAAAATTCATTAGTTAAGAAAATTTCATTTTCTACTTGACTTCCACAATATATTGTGGTTTAATTAGTACCAAAATACAAAACCTTGATTTTTTAACCATATTATAATTGGAGGATAGAGATTATGAAAGATCTTTCAGCTGGGCTTTTTCTTACACAAAACGCTTTAAAAGTTCTTGAAAAAAGATACTTGAAGAAAGATGTGGCAGGAAAGGTTGTCGAGACACCTGAAGAACTTTTCAGGCGTGTAGCAAGGACTGTTGCCTCTGCAGATATTAATTATGGCACATCAGAAAAGGATGTTAAGAATTTAGAAGAGGCATTCTATGAAATGATTACATCGTTAGCTTTTCTTCCTAACAGTCCTACCCTCATGAATGCGGGGAGAAGGCTGGGGCAGTTAAGCGCGTGTTTTGTTTTGCCTGTCGAAGACTCCATGGAGTCGATATTTGATGCGGTTAAGAACGCCGCCATAATCCATAAATCAGGTGGGGGCACAGGATTCAGTTTTTCACGTCTAAGACCGAAGGGTGATGTTGTCGGCTCCACGAAAGGCATTTCTTCAGGTCCCGTATCTTTCATGACTGTTTTTGATACTGCAACAGAGGCTGTCAAGCAGGGAGGAACGAGGAGGGGCGCAAACATGGGTATACTGAGGATTGACCATCCGGATATCCATTCCTTTATCGCCTCGAAGGAAGATAACTCAAAACTTAACAACTTTAATATCTCTGTTGCCCTCACTGATGAGTTCATGAAGGCTGTTGGAGAGGACATGCAGTATGACCTTGTTAATCCGCGCACGCGGGAGGCAACAAACACTCTTAAAGCAAGAGATATCTTTAATCTCATTGTCGAGCGTGCATGGAAAAATGGAGAACCGGGAATCGTCTTTATGGACAGAGTAAATGCATCTAACCCAACTCCGCACATTGGGCAGATAGAATCAACAAACCCCTGCGGTGAGCAACCTCTTCTTCCTTATGAATCCTGCAATCTCGGTTCAATAAATCTTGCAAAGATGGTAAAAGAAGTCAGCCCCCCCACCCATCCCTCCCCGTCGAGGGGGGAGGGTAAGGGAGGGGGTGAAAGCTCCGAACTAAACTCATCACCTCGATATGAAGTAGACTGGGAAAAACTCAGGGATATCACATGGAAGGCAGTCCATTTCCTTGACAATGTCATTGAGATAAACAAGTATCCTCTCTCAAAGATAGAAGAGATGACAAAAACAAACAGAAAAATAGGTCTTGGAGTAATGGGCTGGGCCGATATGCTTATTTCTCTCGGAGTTCCCTATAACTCTGAGGAAGCCTTAAAGCTTGCAGAAGAAGTGATGGGATTCATTCAGCGGGAAGGCAGGAAGGCTTCAAGCGCACTGGCAAAGCAAAGAGGAGTGTTCCCTAACCATAAAGGGAGTATCTATGACGGCAAAGTGAAAGTCAGAAATGCAACCATTACTACTATAGCTCCCACAGGCACCCTCTCCATTATCGCAGGTTGTTCCTCCGGCGTAGAACCTATTTTCGCAGTCTCCTACGTGAGGACAGTGATGGAGGGCACAAAGCTGGTAGAGGTGAATCCCTATTTTGAGAAGATTGCGAAGGAACGTGGATTCTGGAAGAGAGAGCTTATGGAGAGGATCGCAGATAAGGGTTCAATACAGGAATTTGATGAGGTACCGGAAGATATCAAAAAGCTCTTTAGCACTGCCCATGATATTACACCGCACGAACACATAAGGATGCAGGCCGCTTTTCAAAGGTATGTGGATAATGCTGTATCGAAAACGGTGAACTTTCCCAACCGCGCAACAACGGAAGATGTGAAGGAGGTCTACCTCCTTGCTTATGAATATGGTTGCAAAGGCGTTACTGTTTACAGGGATGGCTCGCGGGAAGAGCAGGTGCTTACAAAGGGAAAGAAGGAAGAGAAGGCAGAGACTTCAGATTTACGACAGAAAATTGTCCCTCGGAAGAGGCCTGACGTTATAAAAGGCGCAACACGTCTTATGAAAACAGGTTGTGGGAATCTCTACGTTACCATCAATGAGGATGAAGAAGGCCACCTCTTTGAGCTCTTTACATCTATGGGAAAAGCGGGTGGTTGTGCCGCAAGCCAGTCTGAAGCAATCGGAAGACTTGTCTCTCTCGCTTTCAGATCCAATCTCGAACCTGAAGAGGTAATGAGGCAACTGAAAGGAATTTCTTGCCATTCCCACGCATGGGTAGAGGGCGGTAAGATAACCTCCTGTTCTGATGCCATTGCGAAGTCTCTCGAAAAATATCTGACGAAGACCGGCAACGGAAACGGGGACGGCCATAAAGAGCACAAAGAAGTAATGTTCATCGGCCGTTGCCCTGAGTGCGGAGGTGCAGTTGAGCACGCAAGCGGCTGCGCCGTCTGCCATAACTGCGGGTTCACGAAGTGCTGGTAAGCTATGAAGGACGACGGAGAAGTAGAGCGGATTATTCGTTATTTCAAGGGCACTGACGAAGTTTCAACCTTATATATCTTTGGAAGTGCAGGCAAAGGTAAGACGACCGGCGAAAGCGACATAGATATTGCACTGCTTATCGATGAATCTAAATTAAAGAGAAGAAACTTCGAACCCCTGAAGAGAAAGTATTACGCCGCATCACCCACATTTTCATTGCGGCCCGTTGATATTGTTATTTTAAATGCGGTACCGCTTTTTCTTAAACATCAAATACTGAAAACAGGCAGAATCCTTTTTGACAGAAACAGAAAGCTCAGAGTCAGGTTTACGGAAAGAGCAATTACCGAGTACCTGGATTACAAACCCATCGAAGATATTTTCCTCAAGTCTGTAGCAAAACGGTTCAGGGAGAAGAAGATTGGTAGATAAAGCTCTTATTCTGAGAAAGGTTGAGAATTATTGGAGTCCTAGTACAAGGGGTTGCGCAGTCCGCCATAATTGCAGGTTCACATGTCCCCTTGTCTTCTCCAAAAGTTTATTTGTCCGCTCTGATAGTTTGATATTTAACTATTATTAGGGTACCAAGGAGGGTCCTTATGAATAGTGTAATAATACATTTAGCAGATCTTCATTATCGTCTGGGCTGGGTTGAAGATCATGGCATAGTATTGGATATGTTTTTTAAAGATCTATCTCAACAAATCAATCAGGTAGACGGCACAAATCTCTATCTTGCTTTTTCGGGAGATTTTGTTCAGTCTGGTAAGGACTCTGAGTTGTTCAACGATCTTTTCCTACATTTTAATGATAAGTTAAACAGCTTGAACATACCAAAGAGTCGCAGAATCTGTGTTCCTGGCAATCATGATGTTTCAATAGAGAATATTAGTGAAAAGATTGTT
>JBGPPR010000082.1:0-5385 GCA_041488675.1 Thermodesulfovibrionia bacterium | reverse complement strand
GTTGTTCATAATGCTGGAACGACTACTGTAAAGGCAACAGATCTTAGAAAATTGCTCGGCTGGAGTCGCCTTCCCAGTACGAACTTCAGTTTAAAGAAAGATGAAGATTCCATCATTTTTGAGGGTAAAGGCTATGGCCATGGCGTCGGGCTTTGCCAGTGGAGTGCCCTTCAAATGGCCCGAGAGGGGAAGAATTATAAAGAGATCCTCTCCTACTTTTATCCCGGAACCACAATACAGCTTTATGAAAGTCGCTGATTTCGACTTTGACCTGCCAAAGGAACTCATCGCAGAAAGACCTTTGAAAGACCGAGACACCTCAAGGCTTTTGGTGCTTCATAGAGATGGTGTTGTTGAACATAAACGGTTTACCGACCTGCCTGCCTATCTTGGTCCTGGAGACATGCTTCTCATAAACAATACAAGGGTTTTTCCTGCAAGACTTACCGGAAATAAGGAGAGTGGGGGCAAACTTGAAATACTTCTCGTCAGGGAACGAGAAAATGGCGTATGGGAGGTGCTCTCAAAAGGAAATTATTCAGGAACCCTGAAAATTTCGGAAGAGTTTCAAGCTGTGCTTCAAGATGGAAAAGCAGCGCATTTTGAGTATTCCGGAGATCTCATGGATCTTATCTGGAAATATGGCAGCATGCCGCTTCCGCCATATATCAAGCGTTTGCCTGATGCATTGGATAAGGAAACATATCAGACAGTGTATTCAAAGGAAGAAGGCTCTATAGCGGCTCCAACCGCAGGCCTCCATTTTACGAAAAGGCTTCTTGAAGAAATAGTTTCAAGAGGTGTCGTCTTACAAGAACTGACACTGCACGTTGGATTCGGCACGTTCAGGCCTATAAGGTCTGAGGATGTTGAGGAACATGACATGGAGCCTGAATACTTTACTGTAGAGAAGAATCTTATATCCGAAATAGAGAGGGCAAAGACTGCAGGAAAGCGGATAGTGTCTGTAGGTACCACGACAACCAGGGCGATAGAGGGGTATATGAGCGGGATGTATAAACCTACTGAGATGGAGACACGGAGACACGGAGACACGGAGATCATGATAAATTGTTATTCGCCTTGTCGCTGTATCGCCGATTCGCCGTGTCAGAAGGAAAATGAAGTCATTAAAGGTTCTACCGATCTATTTATTTATCCCGGGTATGAATTTAAGGCTGTCACTTCCCTTGTCACTAACTTTCACCTTCCGAAGTCCACTCCGCTCATGTTGGTTTCTGCCCTCTGTAGCCGGGAAAAATTGAAGGAGTCTTACGAGCGGGCAGTTATTGCAAAATATAGATTTTTTTCTTATGGGGATGCTATGCTTATTTTATGAAAAAGGTTGGTTTAACAGAGAAAACATCTCTTATTTTTGGTAGAGGGATTATTATCGTAGCTATCCTTATCCCCGCGTCACTCAGTTTTATCCTCGGTTATTTTGTTGGAAAAAGCACCATAAGAGAAAACCCCGAAATGAAACAGTTTCAGGAGAGTCAGAGCAATATTATCCAGTCTGTAGAGACACAACCGCAACAACAGGTCCAGTCTCAGGTTTCTGAGCCCACAGTCGGTACAAGGTTACAGACGACAGATTCGGAAAAGAAGACAACAAAAAAGCCTCCGAAGGATCAGAAACCGGCCACTATTCTGTATACCGTTCAGGTGGGTGCCTTCAAGAATGCCGCTGATGCTGATGCCCTTAAAAAGAAGCTGGAGAAAAAGGGATATAGGACATCTATGGCCCTCTCGGAATCGAAAAAAGAGGGAGGTCTGTATAAGATTTGGGTGGGTAAATTCAGAACCCGGGAAGAGGCTGAAACACTATCCACGAGAATAAAAAAGACTGAAGGACTTCAGGCATTCGTGACGGTTAAAAGGGAGGAAAGCACACGTCAACCTTAGAGATTGAACTTGACAGCGAGAAGGAGTACGGCCTGATTTATGGCGGACTTGACAAAAACCTGAAGGTAATAGAAGAAGTCTTATCGATCGCAGCGTCTCACAGGGGCAATAAAATATTCCTACGGGGTGATGACGAATCCATTGCAAAGGCAGAACAGATTATTCAAGATATCAGATCGATAAGCTCTGATGGTTACGACCTGAGCCCTGAGGACATTCGGAACGCTATTAAGTCTACATCAGGAGGTGAATATACCTCACTGAAGGATCTCTTCTCGAACAGCATCCCTGTATCTTCAAAAAGGAGATTCATTATCCCCAAAACAGATACTCAGGGGAGGTACGTCGATGCTATAAAGACCTTTGACATGGTTATTGGTATTGGTCCCGCCGGCACAGGAAAAACCTATCTCGCTATGGCGATGGCTATCAATGCTCTGCTCAAAAAGCAGAGCAGCAGGATTGTTCTTGCGAGGCCGGCTGTTGAAGCAGGGGAAAAACTCGGGTTTCTCCCCGGAGATATGTTCGAGAAAGTCCACCCTTTTCTGAGACCCCTTTATGATGCATTGTTTGATATGATGGAGGTAGAGAAAGTCAACAGGCTGATAGAGAGGGGAGTTATAGAAATCGCTCCGCTTGCGTACATGAGGGGCAGAACCCTGAATGATTCATTCATTATACTCGACGAGGCACAGAATACGACATCTGAGCAGATGAAGATGTACCTTACCAGGCTTGGGTTTAACTCCAAGACAGTGATCACCGGTGATATCACCCAGATAGACCTTCCCTTTGGAAAGACCTCAGGCCTTATAGAAGCTGAAAGGATTTTAAGAGATATTGAAGGCATCAAATTTATTTACTTCTCAGAAAAAGATGTTGTGAGACACAAGCTTGTCCAAGAGATTATAAAGGCCTATGAAAAACATGAAAAACGAACCCATCAAGAGTGAAGTAAGAAGGGGACTTTGGCGGGTTAAACCGCGTACCTTTCTGAAGATCAGCAGAGAGGATTTGCCGAGGATGCCCATACTTCTTGCGGCAGGCTTCGTCTCCGCGCTTTGTATACTGAGAAATCTGGATGTGGAACCGCTGTTAGGAGGGTTTCTTATTGCAAGTTTATTGCTCTTTATCCTCTATAAAGACATCATGCGATACAAACCGACCCTCATTAAAGATCACAACATGTTACTCCTGTATTCTCTTATTCTTGTACTTACCCTCTTCATTGGAAGGATCTTCAATTATCTCCTTTACGATCTCTCTAAAGGCGCAGGTTATGTTCCAACGGAAAGTGTCGTGTTCGGGATGCCATTACCGGTAGGAGCCATGCTTGTTACTCTCCTTTTTGATTTTCATGCGGCAATCACCTTTTCTTTTGCTGCAAGTATCCTCACAAGTCTCTGGCTCAATGATGCTTCCTATACCATATATGCTTTTGTCGGAAGCCTTACAGCAGCTTTCAGTGTTATACGGTGCAAAAACAGGTCAGCGCTCCTCTTGGGAGGTTTTTCAGTAATTGTCGTTAATATCCTCACCGTTATTATCCTGTGCCTTTTTGATGGTACCCTTTTTACAGCAAAGGCTTTATCTTCCATAGTTTTCGCAACTATGGCGGGTATAAGCGTTTCCGCACTTGTTTCTCTGCTTCTGCCTGTTCTCGAGCACATCTTCCATGTGACAACTGATATAAGCCTTCTCGAGCTCCTCGATCTCAATCAGCCTGTGATAAGAAACCTCATGGTTACAGCTCCGGGCACGTACCATCATAGTGTTATCGTCGGCAATCTTGTGGAGTCTGCAGCCGAAGCAGTCGGAGTAAATCCGCTGCTCGCGAGAGTCAGCTCATATTACCATGACGTCGGTAAGATAAAGATGTCTGAATATTTTGTAGAAAATCAGACCGTGCCGGTGAGCAAGCATGAAGGATTAACTCCTCACATGAGCGGCATGATTATTGTTAACCATGTAAAGGAAGGAGTTGAGATTGCAAGACAACTGAAGCTTCCCCAACCGATCCTCGACATCATCCAGCAACACCATGGCACGTCCCTCATGACCTATTTTTACCAGAAAGCCAAGGAACAGGCAGCCGATGTTTTACCTCCCGAAGAAGAGTACAGGTACCCCGGGCCCAGACCACAGACCCGTGTTGCTGCCCTTGTGATGATGGCGGATGCTGTTGAAGCAGCCTCAAGGGTTCTTACAGATCCAACTCCTGCGAGGATTGCGTCACTTGTTGAAAAAATAATCAACCATATATTCCTTGACGGCCAGCTCGATGAATGTGAGCTGACCCTGAAAGATATCCAGGAAGTGAAGAGGTGTTTTACTTATATACTTACCGGCATTTTGCATAAGAGGATAGACTATCCGGGGTTTGATTTTACTGATGAAGGTTTATATAAGGAACAAGCAAAGATCCATAAGGATAAATCAACGGAGAGTAAGAAGACTCCTAAGGAAGGCACTCCACCTCCTCGGGCTGCAAAAGTCTGAACTCAGTATTCTCTTTGTAAACGACAGGCGGATGAGGATATTGAACCGTCAGTACCGGGGTGTAGATAGAACTACCGATGTCCTCTCATTCCCACAACAGAGCGCGGAAGAGCGGAAGAGCGGAAAGAAAGAAAGGGGTTTGAGGACTTCAGGACTTCAGACTTCAGACTGTCGACTGATTCTTGGTGACATCGTTGTTAGCCTGCAGAGGTGTAAAAGACAGTCAAGTGAACATGGTTTGACTTTTGATGAGGAACTGAGAAGGATTGCTATCCATGGGCTTCTTCACCTTGTCGGATATGACCATGAAGAGAGCAGGTATCAAAAGAGCAAGATGGAATATCAGGAAAGGGAGCTACTCAAAAACCTATAGTGTTCAACCAAGATTATTCATAAAAAATGTTTTAGTGCTACCTTAGACAATATATGTATCTTCTTTTATCAGCCTTCTTTTAAGGCATATTCACAGCGATCTCGTATGTTCCCATAGAGATCTTGCCCATGAGACCTTTTGACCAGAGTAACTCCGTCGCTTTTACTTTTAAGTCTTTAGGAACCATGAGGATAAGCTTCACACCAAGATCTGAAAGCACTTTCCATCTCTCAGTTCTTTTTTCAGAAATGCTTCCAGCCGTCTCGACCTCAAGCAGAGCGAGGACCATACCATGATTACCGAGGATCATATCCGGATAATGACCTCTGTAGTTTGTCTCTTTCTCTCCCGTTCTGTTAATAGCTATTTCTTTGTATTCCTTTGAGAGACGTCTCTTTAGATGTTCGAGGATAATTTCGTGTATGAGATCTCCATATTCCATTTCAGAACCGGTCTTTGAAAACTAAATCAGAAAATGCATATTTTTCAGTTTACCAGAGATTTCTATTAGAATCTATCAGTTTCTTAATTGAAAAATTTAAATATCAAATTGTTCAGGCCAATTGGTCGAGGTCTTTACTTTATGAGGTGGATATATTAAAATTTCT
>JBGPPR010000081.1:0-5454 GCA_041488675.1 Thermodesulfovibrionia bacterium | reverse complement strand
CACGCTACCCGCGTAACCCTTTGTTTTTACTGGTGGAGCTGAACAGGATCGAACTGTCGACCTCTTGACTGCCATTCAAGCGCTCTCCCAACTGAGCTACAGCCCCTCTATGAGCCCTTGGCTCAACGAGCCAAGGGCTGTGAAAGTCTTTCTATAATCGCCTTCTTTTCTTTAACGCCTCCAATGGATTTTAGATACCTTTCCCGAAGCATCGCCTCCCGTCTTGTATTATAGCTTTCAGTATAAACTAGATCAAAAGGAGTGCGGTTTTTAGTGGTTTTTACTAATCCTATATTATGTCTCTCAAGCCTCTTCTCAATATTATTTGTCTGTCCTATATAAAAGGATCCGTCTTTCCTGCTTCGTAAAACATATACAGAAAAGTAAGTCATTCAAGCGCTCTCCTCTATGAGCCGTTGGCTCAACGAGCCATAGGCCAACTAAGCTACCCTATGGGTCGTAGACAGCCCCAAGTCTAATTAAAATAACATGTTTCCAATGTTTCCTGTCAACTTTGTCGGTTAAGTGAAGGTGGACACTAATGAGAGAATACGACTCTTAACTAATCTCTTTCAGTATCAAATCAATGACTTCCGGTATTTTCTTTTCAATCTCTGGTGTCAACTCGGTGCCAATGGTTTTGACATCTTTTGGCACGACGCCGATTAATACAGTCTCAGGGTACTTTCCCATGAGATAGAATTCCTGCAGCATCTCGAGAAGATGGAATCTTGCGACATCCGTTGCATCGCCCCAGGGAATCGGCATCTCCTCAGGTTTCAGACGGACTACTGTTCCCGGTGCATCTCCGGTCGGGAAAACATCTATCACAATGAGTTTATCTCTGCCTTCGATTTCGTGGGAAATCAATGATGCAAATTCGCCGACTTCCATCATCTCCACGTTTTCAGGCAGCGTCATTTTTTCCAGAACTTTTGAAACGTGGTAACCGAATGCTGCATCAGTCCCAAAATGATAGCCAGTGCACAAGATCAGAATATTTTTTTTATGTTCTTCCATGGTTAGTTATTTCCCCTTTTCTTATTATGAATATCGAACACCTCTCCCTCCTTTCCCTGCAGTGCCGATGATGAATGCATCGTACCCGGCTTTATGAAGCAACGAAACCGCATCCCCCGATGCGCCTTTGGAGACGATGATAATATATCCTATCCCCATATTAAAGGTTTTCTTCATCTCATCGTCAACTATGTTCCCGAGTTTTTGTATCACCTGAAAAACTGGAGATACAGGCCATGAGCCGATTCTGATATCAGCACAAATATTTTCCGGTAATATTCTCGGCAGGTTTCCTGGTATTCCTCCGCCTGTGATATGAGCCATGCCTTTGATTTCAACATTGTCTCTTAAAGCCATGAATGCTTTGACATAGATTTTCGTCGGTCTAAGAAGTTCCGCTCCGAGCTTGTTCCCGATCTCAGGAATGTATTTGTCTGTATCCATCTTCTTTACATCAAAGAAGAGTGTTCTCACCAGAGAGTATCCATTGCTGTGGAGGCCATTTGATGCAAGGCCAATGATCGCATCTCCTTCTTGTATGCCGGAGCCGTCTATGATCTTTTCCTTTTCCACTATTCCAACGGAAAAACCTGCAACGTCATATTCGCCTTCAAGGTAGAAACCAGGCATTTCAGCCGTCTCGCCGCCAATAAGCGAACATCCTGCCTCTTCACACCCCTTGACTATCCCTTCGATGACCCTAAAAGCTGTTTCCGTACGGAGTTTGGCTGTGGCAAGATAATCCAGGAAAAATAAAGGTTCTGCACCGGTGGTGAGAATATCATTTACACACATGGCAACAAGGTCTATACCGATCGTGTTATGCACATCCATCATAAACGCTATCCTGAGCTTCGTACCAACGCCATCTGTACTGCTCACAAGAACGGGTTCTTTGTATTTTGTCATGTCAAGCTTGAAGAGGGCGCTGAAGAGACCAATTTCTGTCATGACCTCAGGCCTGAAAGTCCTTCTTGCCATGGGAGAGATAAGGCTTACAAACTTATCACCCTCGGCAATATCAACACCAGATTTTTTATAGGTAAGTTCATTACTCATTTTTTACTAGAAAAGGAGAGGTTTTGGTGCTGTTATAATTGCATGAAGGGGCAGCAAAAGGCAAGCGAAAATTGGTTCATCTAAAGAAACCTGTTATCTGATAAAATAGTGATTGATGCCCATTATCCTTGTGACGAATGATGACGGTATTCATTCTCCTGGGCTTATTGCCCTTTCAAGGGCAATGAAGGAACTCGGGAACGTGTATATCATTGCTCCTGACAGGGAGAGGAGTGCTGTAAGCCATTCCCTCACATTGCATAGACCATTGAAAGCAGAAAAACTCAGCGAAGATGTTTTCAGCATAGATGGGACGCCCACGGATTGTGTCATCTTAGCCATAAGCAAGCTGCTCCCTGAACGGCCTGCACTTGTTGCCTCGGGCATTAACAGAGGCGGTAACCTTGGCGGTGATATCAGTTATTCAGGCACCGTTTCCGGCGCGATAGAGGGCACCATACTCGGCATTCCATCCTTTGCCATTTCCCTTGTTACAGGAGACGAGCCACAGCCTATCCATTTCGAAACTGCCTCTGCCTTTGCTACCCGGATTGGACGATCTATTCTCGAAAAATCCCTTCCACCTGACACCCTTTTGAATATCAATGTGCCGAATACAGACAAGAGTAAAATACTCGGAATTAGATTTACCCGTCAGGGCAAAATAGTTTATAACAATGCTATTCAGGAGATACATGACCCGAGGGGGAAGAGGCACTACTGGCTTGGCGGCAGTCAGTTCCACGTGGAGCGCGAGGAAGATACGGATGTTCAGGCTGTGAGTGACAGTTATATCTCCATCACACCTATCCATCTCGATCTCACAAATTATGAGGCTCTGAATTTTCTGAGAGCAAATTTTCAATTATAGGCAAACTCTCGTGTGCCTTTAGCTCACAAAGGATTTTATGAAAATTAGTAAGGAGTTCATAAGTAAGGTCACGTAGTATGTCATTCCCGCTTGTCGGGAATCTTTCTTAAGGAACCAGAAGGATTGCGGACAAGCCGCAATGACAGAAATCAGTAAAGAATGTGAGTTTACTTTTGGTCTTATTAGTAACTAATCCCCATCCCCCCTTTAGAAAAGGGGGGATTTGAAATGTTATTTTTGGAGCAAAACTGTTGACGAAGAACTACGATGTAATCATTGTGGGAGCTGGTCCTGCCGGTATATTTTCTGCCCTTGAAATCCTCAAACAAAAGAGAGATGCAAGAATCCTCATCATCGAAAAAGGCAGAGATCTGGAGCAAAGAATTTGTCCCATGAAGATAAGAGAGATTTCATGCGCAGCCTGTCCTGAATGCGCCTTGCTTAGCGGCTGGGGCGGGGCAGGGGCATACAGTGATGGAAAATTGAACCTCTCTCCTGATGTTGGCGGGTTCCTTTCGAGATATATCAGTGTGGATAGACTAAAATCACTTATAGTATATGTGGATGAAATCTATGTGAAATATGGCGCTCCGATAAATACTTACGGCGGCAACCCAAAAGAGATACTTGCTATTGAGAAACTGGCTTCAAGAAACAATCTTCTTTTGATACCTTCAAGGATAAGACATATCGGCACAGACCGGTGCAGGGCACTTCTGAAAAATATCAAGAAAGACCTTAATCGAAGAATAGAAACTCTCTTTACTTCAGAAGCAGACAAGGTAATCATAAAGAAGAGAAAGGCTGTTGGAGTTCGGCTCAAAGATGGTAAGGATCTTTTCTCTGAATTTGTGATTCTTGCACCGGGAAGGGAAGGTTCCCGGTGGCTCGAGAAAGAGGCGAAGAAATTGCATCTGACCCTTTTCAGGAATCCCGTTGATATCGGCTTGAGGGTGGAAGTAGCTGCTCCTGTATTTGAACCTTTGACCACAATAACGTATGAACCAAAGCTTATTTTTCATTCAAGGACATTCAATGACAGGGTAAGGACATTCTGCGTTAATCCTTACGGTGAGGTTGTAAAGGAATATCTGAAAGGTATCTGGACGGTCAACGGTCACAGCTATGCGAAGAGGAAGACAAATAATACAAACTTCGCGCTCCTTGTCAGCACGTCGTTCACAGAACCCTTTGATGAACCCATATTGTATGGAAGATACATAGCAGGACTTGCAAACCTTCTCGGAAAAGGCGTGATTGTTCAGAGGCTCGGAGACCTAAAACAAGGAAGGCGCTCCACGCATGAGAGAATACGCAAAGGAAAGATTGTGCCGACACTGAAAGATGTGACCCCGGGGGATTTAAGCTTTGTCATGCCCTATCGTCATCTGTCGGATATCCTTGAGATGATCGAAGCCCTTGACAAGATTACACCGGGCGTACATTCAGAGCATACCCTTCTCTATGGAGTGGAGGTAAAATTCTATTCGAGGTATCCCAAACTGACGGAATCCCTCGAGACGGAGATAGAAAACCTCTTCGCTGTTGGAGATGGGGCAGGAGTGAGCAGAGGTCTTATCCAGGCATCTACTTCAGGGGTCATAGCTGCAAGGGAGATTTCTAAAAGACTAACAAGTTTATAGAGTTTTTTGGGTTTACACAGTTTATTGAGTTATAAAACTCCATAAACCCAATGAACACAAAAACTCAAGAAACTAAATTTGGGACAAATTTAAAATGGGTTTTGAAGAACTGAAAGATTTCATGGTGAGAACCCAGCTCATCCCGCGGGGGATTCAGGATGAGCGCGTTCTCATGGCGATGAGAAAAGTTCCAAGGCATCTCTTTGTCGATGAATCCATCCGGCACAGAGTCTATGAGGATGTAGCCCTCCCGATCGGTGAAGGGCAGACAATTTCACAACCCTATATGGTTGCAGTTATGACAGAACTTCTGGAGCTGAAAGGAACGGAGAGGGTGTTGGAAGTTGGTACCGGTTCGGGCTATCAGGCGGCAATCCTCGCAGAGTTGTCAAGAGATGTGTATACCATCGAGCGGTTTGAAAAGCTTGCGAAAGAGGCAGAAGTGAAATTTCGGGCCCTTGGTTATAACAACATACATGCAAGAGCAAGTGATGGCACCCTGGGATGGCCGGAGAATGCCCCTTTTGACAGGATTATCATTACAGCGGAGACACCAAAGGTTCCGGAGCCTCTCATTGCGCAGCTTGCAGAGGATGGTATCATTGTTGCTCCTGTTGGTGAGCGATTCTCGCAACAATTGGTAAGGGTCAGAAAATCCGCAGAAGGGCTTTCTGAGGAGTACCATACCATGTGCGTCTTCGTCCCCCTTGTCGGAAAATACGGATGGGACAGGGAATAAGAGATAGAGATAGAGATAGCCCAGATTATTCACTGCTTGTGAAGGAGCAGAGCAGATGCAGTATCATCGCTCATTCTCGGTCCGCATCTGCGGACCTCCGAGGTACAGAGTGTCAGCCGCCT
>JBGPPR010000080.1:0-5461 GCA_041488675.1 Thermodesulfovibrionia bacterium | reverse complement strand
GCCTGATGGCGGAGGATTTGCAGGAAGAGATTGGGGACCCTTTGACATTCAGAAGGAAGTAATTAATCTCTGTCCAACACAGTGTATGCAATGGGATGGCAGGAAGCTTTCTATTAATAATGCAGAATGCAACCGCTGCATGCATTGCATTGATGCCATGCCTGAAGCATTAAGGGTAGGTAAAGATCAGGGTCAGAGTATCCTCTTTGGCGCAAAGGCGCCAATCCTTGAAGGTGCACAGATGGCGTGTATGACGATACCTTTCATGTATGTAAACAAACCTTATGACACCCAAAAAGACCTCGTCAGAAAGGTTTTTGACTGGTGGATTGAAGAAGGCAAGAACCGTGAGCGTATTGGTGAAACGATTCAACGTGTGAGTTTGAAGACATTCATAGAGGTACTCGGGATTCCGCCTATGCCTCAGATGGTTAAAGAGCCTCGTTCGAATCCTTACGTCTTCTTCAAGGAGTCAGAGGTTCCCGGTGGATGGGCAAGGGATATTAACGATTACAGAAGCAGACATCCAAGATAATATAAAGGAGGATACGTTATGTCGAAAGGCAAACTTGGTTATTTTAATCCCCAAAAGCAACAGGAAGGCAGGATAACTGATATTGGACCCTGTCACTATGGGCAGATGCTGCCGCCTGTTATCAGGAGGAATTACGGGAAATGGGTTTCTCACAGAATACTAGAGCCCGGACTCTTGGTGCACGTTTCTGAAACAGGTGAAAAGGCTTTTACCGTCAGGGCTGCTGCACCACGACTCATGTCAGTCGAACATATTCGTGAAATCTGTGATATTGCAGATAAACACTGTAACGGGTATCTGAGATTCACAACGAGAAATAACATTGAGTTTATATTAGACGATGAAGCAAAGGCAAAGGCACTCAAGAAAGAACTCGACAGCAGAAAACATATTGGCGGTTCTTTTAAGTTCCCGACCGGCGGTACAGGAATGGGCATGTCCAATATTGTCCATACCCAGGGTTGGGTTCACTGCCATACACCTGCAACCGATGCATCGGGTCCTGTGAAAGCTGTTGCCGATGTACTATTTGATGAGTTCAAAAACATGAGGCTCCCGGCAAAATTAAGAATAGCTCTGGCATGCTGTCTCAATATGTGCGGTGCAGTTCACTGCTCTGATATCGCCCTGCTGGGTTATCACAGGAAACCGCCTGCAATTGACCACGAAGTTCTTGGAAAGGTCTGCGAGATTCCTCTGGTTGTTGCAGCCTGTCCTCTGTATGCTATTAAACCTATTACTACTCCCGAGGGGAAGAAGAGCGTCTCAGTCAATAATGAAAAGTGCATGTACTGCGGTAACTGCTACACGATGTGCCTGGGATTACCATTAGCAGACAGTGAGGGTGATGGTATAGCTATTTTGGTCGGTGGTAAGATTTCAAACCGTATAAGTATGCCGAAATTCTCAAAAGTAATTATCCCGTGGTTGCCGAACAACATGCCGCGCTGGCCCGAGGTGACGAGTGTTGTCAAGAATATGGTTGAAGTCTGGGCAAAGGATGCTAACAAGTATGAGAGAATCGGCGACTGGGCTGCGCGTATCGGCTGGGAAAAATTCTTTGAGAAAACCGGTATTCCGTTTACAGAGAAAAGCCTGGATGATTACCGCCTTGCAGTTGATACATACAGGACATCAACTCAGTTTAAGTATACCGAACATGCATGGGCAGTATCCAGGGCTGTTGGTGGCATATAATTGCATTTAAAGCTATTGATGGTCTATAATATGAAGAAAAAGATTGATGAGGAGTGAAAATTATGGGAAGAAAAGAAGACATTAGACAGGCTATCATAGACTATGCCTCAAAAGGTGCAAAGAGCAAATTCTACTTCAAGGATATGATGATCGGTGTGAAGAAGACTATTCCTGACGCCGGTGCATCGGAGATTAAGAACGTAGCATCCGAGATGGTAAGAGAAGAGGTATTGGAGTTATTATCAACCGGCAGCTCTACCATGTACGGACTAAAAGGAAGAGGCATATCTGTTGAAAAATCAGGTGATTCAGGAGGATAGGACCTCTTAAGAGTCATAAAAGACTCTTCCCTGAAAATCTGATTTTATCCGGTAAGGAATAAGGCAAAGGGTGGCTATTACCAATAGCTACCCTTTGCAAATTTTTTGTCTCACAGGATTAGATTTTTCATTCATTTAAGAATAGTCTTTGATATGCCTTGAGGCTGATCAAAGAAATACCTGCATTTATGTCTTAATACATTCATTAAGTTAATATAAAATTATGGAAGATCCAAAAGACCTAGAGAAATTTATAAACGAACAAAAGTTGCGATTGATAGAAAAACCGGATTGTGCAGCGTCCCTCTATAATCTGGGTGTTGCTTTTATGAATCAGGGAAAATTCGATGAAGCCCTAGAGGCTTTCGAAGAGTCAATTACGCAGGGCGTAAGGATGTTTGAAGCCTTTGTCAATCTCGGGTATATCTATTTCAAGGAAGGCGATCTTGAGAAGGTTGTGAAGGCGAATTTAAGGGCTGTAGAAATTGAACCACGATATGCGAGAGGCTATGCGAATCTTGGATTTGCATACCTTCAGATGGGCAAGACAGATGAGGCGATAGAGGCGTTGGAAAAGGCGTTAGAGTTCAATCCTGAGATTGTCCAAGCCATGTGCAATCTCGCCAATGCATACCTGCAGAAGGGAGTTATAGACAAAAGCATTGAGGTTAACAAGAAGATGCTGGAACTGGCACCGGATTTTTCCTTAGGCTACAATAACCTTGCTAATGCCTATTATATGAAGGGTGAGTTTGATGAGGCTATTAAGAACTGTGACAGGGCAGTAGAGTTGGGTTTTGAAGTGCACCCTGAGTTTTTGAAACTGCTGGAACCTTACCGCCATAAAGATACCTCCAAATGATTGAAGAGCTTTTCTCAAGATATCTGAACGAGGTCCGGAAGGCCGACGTTCTTTTTAAGACGATTGCAGAAAAATATCCACTCAGTGTTAAATGCAGAATTCATTGTTGTGACTGCTGTCATGCTATTTTCGGAGTCTTCCCTATTGAGGCTGCTTACATTCATCATCACCTTAACAAGTTAGACAGAAAGATAAGAAGAGATGTCCAAAGGCGGGCGGAAAAATCAGAAGTTGAAATGTTAAAGGCAACTGATAAATTGAAAGAGGCTTTCGATGACAACCCAAAGATGCAGGCATATGGTTTGGGAAAACAGAGGGTGAAATGTCCCTTATTGAATGAAAGAGAAGAGTGTGTCCTCTATGAAAACCGCCCTGTTATCTGCCGTATTTACGGAGTGCCTTTCAGTCTGAAACATGGAGACAAGGAGCACTCCTATGCCTGTGGGCTTTCCGGATTTCAGGCAAAGGTTGCCTATCCCACAGTAAAGCTTGATAAGATATATAGCGAACTTTATAGATTATCGAAGGAGCTTTTGACCGCAGCAGGTTCTCCCCATCCCCAGAATGCCGATCATATGCTGTCCATCATAAAAGTAGTAAGAATGCCTTTTGAAGTGATTGTCAAAGGCGAGTTTGAATAGCAGTATAAAGTTTTTCTGCATGTCTATCTAAATTCATACCTATTACCGGCAGGTCTTTTGTCCCGATATAAAGGTCCAATAGAGGATTAAATGATGTTTTCAGTTCGTCCAAAGTAAATGACCGGAGCAACGCAAGAAACTCTTCATAATGGCCGGGATTGTTTTTAAAATCATCTTTCCGCTGGAGCGCTTCATAAAATCCCTGGATAGCTGCATCTACAGAAAAATCTTCCGCCCATACAACTTCTCCTATGCCGTCTATCTTGTCCAGCCGCATATGGAGAGAAAGATGCAGGAAAAAATAGAAGAGGGCGAAGAGCGGGTTTATTTCATCTCTCTGAAAGTCCAGTAGGGGTTTATACCTCCGTGCAGTGGTAAGACGGACATCTATTTTTTCATTATCCGCTTTTACGATAAAATCTCCCGCTGCGTGATGCCAGGGATATATATGGTTGAAGTTTTCAAAATCATAATAGAGTGTCAAGATTTTTGCCGCCTGCCTGTATATTTCAGACCCTTGTTTATCGGTGAGATTCTGATAACCGTTGCCAAACTCCCAGAGCTGCAATTTTTGATTCCCTTCCTTATCACGGGTGATATGGAATTCATGATAACCTTCAAACCAGTCTTCAAGGAGAAAAACCATGGAGTTCAATACGCCTGACAGATATGCTGCGGGCAGATAGGGAAGATTATATTTTGCATGGAGATGCTGAAGTACTGTGATTTCTTCCAGCAACCATGTTTTGCCGGTGTCTGTAACAGCCACATTTAATCCGAATTTAGCTTTCCTGCTGCTGAGTATCAGCTCTATGCTTGCCGGATGATAGAGAAGCCCATGCTTTTCTGCCCTGATAAGAATTTCGCTGATTTCATCAGGAGATAATTCTGCATTCAGTTTTCTGCCTGCTGCATGAAGCATGGGTATGAAATTATCCTGTTTCAGGAACTCTTCGATGGATTGGAAATATACTTTGTAGGGAGTCTCAAGAGGATCAGCCTCTAAAGATATATCCATCATATTAGTATCTACGGTGATATCGCCATCAGGAGATGAAACAAGATACTTTATGAGAGGTGTATGCATTATCTGCTCCGAAGATTACCCCTCACCTTCATCCTGTGGAGTATAACTTACTCCACAGGACAAGCCTTCTCCCATCCGCCTAAGGCGGAGAGAGGGGACTACTCTAATATCTCCCCTCCCTTGATGGGAGGGGATGAAGGGGAGGGTGTTAATATTTTCTTGTCCCTTTGTGAGCTGAAAACTCATGCCTGTTTTGGTTTGCTGAGTTTTTCTATCGCCTCTTTTGATAATTGAGAGACTGTCGTTTCTTTTAGTTCAGAATCTCTGAATATCGAAAGTTTCTCATCATCTGTGAGGAGGTTTTTCAATTCCTCTAGCACCTCATCGTACCCTAAATTACCTAATGCCCATGCAGCATATCCTCGCAAAGCAGTATCCTGCTCGTTAAGAAAAGAGCGAAGAGCTTTGAAGGCATACTTAACTAATTTCGGGTCAACCATAGCGATCTTTCCAATAGCCCATGTAACTTCTTTCCAGAGATTTTTCTGCTTCAAAAAAGAGAGTAAAGCCGGGCTGAATTCTCCCAGTAAATCAGGGTTGGCACTTATTATTGCACCGGCGGCTTCAAGTGCGCCCCAGGCAGATGCACCGGGAGCGGCTGCACTCTGTAATAAATTGGACAAAAATTTACTGACGAGATCAGGTCGTCTCTCTCCGACTTTTTTGCATACCTCACCCAGCATATCAATGATTTGCCAGCGCAGATGTTCATCAGGAGTATAGAGCATGCGCTGTAATTCGTTCATTACGCGTGTGTCTTCTTCTGCCAAAGCTATAATTTCTTCACGTTTGTTTTCTAATGCATACTGACGCACTATC
>JBGPPR010000079.1:0-5463 GCA_041488675.1 Thermodesulfovibrionia bacterium | reverse complement strand
GAAGAACTGACAGGCAAGAGTATTGTTGTGGTTACAAATTTGCAGCCTGCAAAGCTCATGGGCGTGGAATCACAGGGCATGTTGCTTGCGGCATCTGATGATGAAGGAAAGCTCTCGATACTTACCACAGATAGAGAGATAAAAGACGGTGCAAAGGTAAAGTGATTCTCATCTGTTATGGATAATATCTCCTCTTGACCAGTCATGAACGTCGAATCTATAATGGAATATGGGTATTCTTCATTGCATAGGAAACACCCCACTCGCCAGCATTGATGGTTTAAATCCTAATCCCAGGGTAAAACTCCTTGCAAAGCTTGAGGGCAATAATCCCGGCGGCTCCGTTAAAGACAGAATTGCCCTCTACATGATCGAGGCTGCCGAGAAGGAAGGGAAGCTCACGAGGGATAAGATGATACTTGAAGCGACGTCAGGAAATACCGGGATAGGGCTTGCAATGGTCGCAGCAGCCAAGAGATACAGAGTTAAACTGACAATGCCCGCATGTGTAAGTATGGAAAGGAGAAAGGTCCTTGAGGCCTTTGGAGCGGAGCTTTTACTAAGTCCTTCTGAGGAAGGAACCGACGGCGCAATAAGGTTAGCCCATATGATACATTCCGAAGATCCGGATAGATATTTCATGCCGAACCAGTTCGACAACCAGGCAAATGTATTAGCCCATTATGAGACCACAGGGAAAGAGATAATAGAACAGACAGACGGTAAAATAACTCATTTTGTGGCCGGAATGGGAACTACAGGGACGCTTATGGGTGTAGGAAAGAGACTTAAAGAGTTCAATAAGGATATAAAGATTATTGGGGTGGAGCCTATTTTAGGTCACAGGATACAGGGACTCAAAAATATGACAGAGTGCATTGTTCCAAAGATTTTTGATCCCTCGGTTCTCGATGAGCGCCAAATTGTGAACGATGAGGAGGCCTTTGATGCAACGCGGATGTTGGCTGTAAAGGAAGGAATATTTGTCGGGATGTCAAGTGGCGCCGCAATGCACGTAGCCCTCAGAAAGTCCGGTGGACTTAAGGAAGGACTCATTGTTGTTATTCTTCCTGACAGGGGAGACAGGTATCTTTCTACTTCTTTGTTCGCCTCCATCTGTGCTAAGTGCCCGCCTTAACTTGGAGGTCCAAGTCGTAATGAGTAAAGCGTGATGCGTTATGAATATTTTCCTTACCCATCACCCATTACGGATAACGCATTACTAATTTATCCTTGACCCCTTAAATCCTATTATTTTTTAATTTTTTCTTTCCCAAAGGGGGACATTTCCCTTAGTTCTTTTATTATCCCCGGCACTATATCCAACACTGTATCGATTTCATCTTCTGTGTTATATCGGCTGAGGGAAAATCTTATTGATCCGTGAATAGCAGTGAAGGGGGTTCCCATTGCTCTCAGGACGCGGCTTGGTTCGAGAGAACCCGATGTGCACGCAGACCCTGACGACGCACAGATACCGTATTCGTTTAACCTCAGAAGTATGGCCTCTCCCTCAACATACTCAAAACTTATATTTGTTGTGTTTGGCAGTCGATGCTCTATATCACCATTAATTCTTACGTCGGGGCAGTTCTTCAGGAGGTTCCCCTCAAGCTTGTCCCTCAGCTTGCCGAGGTCGAATATTTCGTTTTGCAGGTTTTTGGCCACAAGTTCACACGCCTTTCCAAGGCCAATGATAGAAGCAATGTTCTCTGTGCCGGCCCTCCTTCCATTCTCCTGATGTCCTCCGATTATATATGGATAAAACCTCGTGCCCTTCCTCACATACAGCGCCCCCACGCCTTTTGGGGCATGAAGCTTATGCCCGGAGAGAGAAAGCATATCCACGTGAAGGTTTTTCACGTCGATCGGAACCTTTCCTACTGCCTGAACAGCGTCTGTATGGAAAAGTATCTTTCTTTCCCTGAGGACTGCCCCTATCTCTTCTACAGGGAAAACAACGCCTGTTTCATTGTTCGCATACATAACTGAGACAACAGCAGTATCATCATCAAAGGCTTTTGAGAAAGCGTCCATATCGAGTCTTCCCGCATTATCAACAGGAAGGAATGTGACCCTGTAACCCTTCCTTGCAAGATGCTTCACAAAGTTAAATACGGCAGGGTGTTCAACGCGGGTAGTGACAAGGTGTCTCTTCTGGGGGAAAGACTCTGCAGCGGCCATCAAAGCGGTGTTGTCGCTTTCAGTACCGCAGCTCATAAAGACTATTTCTTCAGCTTCTGCGCCTATGAGTTCTGCAACCTTAGCTCTTGCCTCCTCAATTTTGCTATGGAGCTTTCCGCCGAAGGTGTGCATACTCGAAGGGTTTCCATAATAGTCGGTAAGGTAGGGGTTCATCTCTTCGAGGACCTCAGGGGCTATTCTTGTTGTCGCATTATTGTCAAGGTAAATTGTCTTCATCCCACCTCCACACTGATATCCTCGCTGACAAGTTCCTTGAGCTTTGTCTCGATGCTTTTTACTGTCACATCACCCATGAGGCAGCCGACGCACATTGCTCTCAGGCCGATGATAACCTTGCTGCCGTCTATGTCTATGAGTTCAAGGTCTCCACCGTCAGCCTGAAGTCTTGGTCGGATCTCTTTTTCAATCACGTCCTGAATGAGTGCTATTTTCTGAAGGTTGGTCAATTTCTTGGGTGCCGAGGGTTTTTCCGGAATAGGCTTTACAGACCAGATATCCTTCAATATAGCCTCTATGGCAGGAATACAACTGCCACATCCGCCACCTGCCTTTGTATAGTCTGTAATATCTTCCACAGTTGTGAGATGGTTTTCGATGGCGACCTTCCGTATCTTTTCCTCTGAGACTTCGAAACATTCGCATATGATTCTTTCCTCTGTCTCAGGCGGCTTCTTTTCTCCTCTGAAATTGGCTATTGCAGCCTCGAGAGCTTCCCTGCCCATGACAGAGCAATGCATCTTTTCTTTTGGGAGACCTCCGAGATAGTCCGCAATGTCCTGATTGCTTATCGTTAGGGCTTCATCAATGGTCTTTCCTTTTATGAGTTCTGTTAAGGCTGAGGAGCTCGCTATTGCGCTTGCACAGCCAAAGGTCTGAAACTTCGCATCGGTGATTTTATTACTTTTTCCATCAATTTTGAGGGTCAGTCGGAGTGCATCGCCACATATAATGCTGCCTACGTCTCCCACCGCATCCGGGTTTTTTATTTCACCCACATTTTTGGGATGAAGAAAGAATTCCGTTACTTTTTTTGTATAATCCCACACAATCCTTTTTTAGCATAATGACTTGGTCATGTCAATTAGCGTTGTGATATTATAATGCAACTAAAGGGAATGAATTCATCGGAGGAGGACCGGATGGATATTAAGGAATATGTCTTTAAAAAGGCTAAGGAAGCAAAGGAAGGGGCAAAGGCCTTAGCAAAGTTATCATCGAAAGAGAAGAATAGTATCCTCCAGACGATGGCAGAGGCCTTGAAAAAGAAGGCAAAAACACTTATCGCAGAGAATCAAAAAGATATAACATTTGCGGAGAAAAAGGGACTTTCAAAGGCGTTAATTGACAGGCTGACCTTGAATGAGAAACGTATCGATGAAATGGCAAAAGGCCTCATGGAAGTTACGGCTCTTCCGGATCCTGTCGGTGAGATAGTAAAAATGTGGAAGAGACCCAATGGGATGACCGTCGGAAAGATGCGCGTACCCATCGGGGTTATAGGGATCATCTATGAGTCCAGACCGAATGTGACAGTCGATGCAACAGGTCTTTGCCTGAAGGCCGGCAATGCTGTGGTGCTCAGAGGTGGGTCAGAGGCCATCAACTCGAACAAGGCAATTGTGGAGGTCTTGAGGAATGTTGCCAAAAAAGAGGCACTCCGTGAAGGGGTTATTACGTTTATTGATATCCCTGAACGGGAGGCGGTTATGGAGATGCTCAAGCTTGAGGGAATTATTGACCTGATAATCCCCAGGGGTGGCGAAGGTCTTATCAGGACTGTCACAGAAAATTCGAGGATCCCGGTACTCAAGCATTATAAAGGTGTCTGCCATGTTTTTGTTGATGGAAATGCCGGCTTAATCATGGCCGAGGAAATATGTTTCAACGCAAAGGTCCAGAGGCCGGGGACCTGTAATGCTATGGAGACGATGCTGGTGGATGAATCTGTTGCCGGGGGTTTCTTGCCCATCATGCTTAAAAAATTTGAAGATGCAGGAGTTACACTGAAGGGGTGCCCAAGGACGCTTTCCATATACCCAAATATAGTAGAAGTTACGGAAGAGGATTATTACAAAGAATACCTTGATCTCATACTAAATGTAAGAATTGTTAAGGATATGGATGAAGCTATGGGACATATCGCACAGTATGGCTCTTCACACTCTGATGCTATCGTAACAAAGGACTATGAGAAGGCAATGAGATTTCTGAAAGAAGTAGACTCCTCCGCAGTCTTTGTGAATGCTTCAACAAGGCTTAATGATGGTTACCAGTTTGGGCTCGGGGCTGAGATAGGCATCTCAACGGATAAAATTCACTCACGAGGACCGATGGGTCTCGAGGAACTTACCTGTACTAAGTTTATTGTTCTTGGAAACGGACAACTGAGAGAATAGAATCATGTATCGTCGATGAAGATCGGGATATTCGGAGGAACCTTTAATCCAATCCACTACGGCCATTTGAGGGCGGCAGAAGAAGTCAGAGAAAAGTTTGATCTGGCGAAAGTCATCTTTATCCCCTCCAAAAACCCGCCTCTCAAGACCTGTGAACTTCTCAAATCAGAACATAGGTACAAGATGACGGAGCTTGCTTTGTCAGGGAATGTATTTTTCGAAATTTCCGACATCGAATTCAAAAGGCCAGGCAAGTCGTATTCTGTTCAAACACTGGAAGAGATGCAGAAAATTTTTCATGACATGGACTTATGTTTTATCCTTGGTATTGATGCTTTCCTTGAGATTCCTACCTGGTACCAACCCGAGAGACTCCTGAGCTTTGCGGATTTTATTATTATCTCACGTCCGTCCTTCAGATTTGTTGATCTTCGTTCATCTCCCTATATGGATGTATCCAGGAATGAACTGGAGAAACTCGACAAGGCGGAAGCCGAATTATGGAGAACAACACTCAAGAGCAAGAGGGTCGTTACAGCACTGAGGATACCTCTTCTGGATATCTCTGCAACTGAGATAAGAAGGCGTATCAGAGAAGGAAAAAGCGTGAAATATCTATTGCCAGAGTCTGTTGAATCCTATATAATTGCTAATAAGCTCTATGTGTGTGATGCGTGATGGGTAATGAGTTTCGATCAGGTTTTTTCAGATTACGCATTACGGGTCACGCTTCACGAAAATTTGAAGGGAGGGAAGACCTTAGAAAGTAAAGAAAAAGCCCTCGAGTTAGCGCGGGTTGCCTTAGATAAAAAGGCAAAAAACGTACTTGTCCTCGACTTAAAAGGTCTTACCATTATTGCAG
>JBGPPR010000078.1:0-5474 GCA_041488675.1 Thermodesulfovibrionia bacterium | reverse complement strand
TCCTTTATACTGTATTTGGAACTTGTAGTACTGGGCGATGTTTTCGAAGGCCGATTGAAGGTTTCCCACTGCTTCACCGACACGTATCATTGTGACAAATAGATGGGTGAAGCGACCTGTGTTACCAAATGCCTGGGCCACCTCCTTTCCAGCCTTGATATCTGTCAGCACCAGAGAGAGTATATCCTTAAATTCCTTTTTCATGGAAGGATTCATTAAAAGTTCAAAGGCCTTATCTATGCGTATACCTGACCTGAGGAGGATACTCAGTTCCCTGGAGATGTTATACAAATCTTGATCACCAAACCCCTTTTTCAAGGAAAAGCTCTTCCTCTCTTTGGTTTTCTTTTCCACGAGTTCTATGACTGTAAGCCCTCGTTCCTTCAGCTTAGAGATAGCGTCCAGTCTGTCAGATGCAGAGATGATGCCCCTGATCTCCTGCCCGGAGGAATCGATACAACTGTATTGAAGCTCGCTCAGCATACCCTCAGGACCTCTTCCAAAGTGGTTAATCCCTTTGCAACCTTGAGCATTCCGTCTTCTCTGAGTGTTCGAAAATCTTTGTTATCCCGTAAGGCTGCCTTCAACGATTCCAGAGATCGCTTCCTAAGAAATACTTCCTTAAGTTCATCCCTATACTCGAACAGTTCGAAGATGGCAATCCTTCCCCTGTAGCCTGTCCCAACACACTTGGGGCATCCATCTCCTCTCATAAAGTTTGGGCCTCCTTCGAGCAAACGACTAAACCTCTCACTTATCTCATCGATCTGATATTCTTTTAAAACATCCTCCGATAGTCTATCTTGACGACTACAGAAGGTGCAGTTTCTTCTAATAATGCGCTGAGCAACCAGGCCTATGATTGCGGCATTGATGAGGTAATCCTCCATCCCCATATCAACAAGTCTGAAGAGACTGCTTGAAGCATCATTGGTATGGAGAGTGGAAAGGACGAGATGACCTGTTAGCGCAGACTGGATGGAGATCTCAGCCGTCTCCTTATCCCTTATCTCGCCCACCATGATCACATCCGGATCATGCCTCAGAATAGACCGAAGGGCATTTGCGAAGGTCAGGCCTATCTCACTCTTGACCTGAATCTGATTGATTCCATCGAGTTGATACTCTACGGGGTCTTCTATTGTAATAATCTTCCTCTCATGACTGTTCAGACGTGTGAGCACAGAATAAAGGGTAGTGGTCTTGCCTGAGCCTGTTGGGCCTGTCACCAAGAGTATTCCGTTAGGGTTGGAAATAAGTTTTACAATCATCTCCTCATAGTCGCTCTCGATCCCGAGGTTTTTAATATCAAAAGTGAGCCTCTCCCGATACAGGAGCCTCATCACCACTCCCTCCCCTCTTACCGTGGGGATTGTGGAAACTCGTATATCGAGAAAAACAGAAGCAATCTTTGTGCTGAACTTACCGTCCTGTGGAAGTCTCTTTTCTGCTATGTCGAGTCCCGAGAGAAGTTTAACTCTCGATACGGTGGCCAGATAAAATGTCTCTTCAAGCATATCCATATCATGAAGGATCCCATCGATCCTGAACCTTACTCTGTATCTTTTTTCTGAAGATTCTATATGAATATCTGAGGCCCTCAATTCTACGGCTTTGCTCAAAAGACCATTCAGGTATTTGATCACCGGTGCTTCAAAAGCCATCTCCTTCAGTTTTTCAGTGTCTTCTTCAATGGAAAGGGAAACAAAGTCCTTTCCCTGCTCATAGAAGTAGTCTTTTGATAGCTCTTTCAGGGTCTCTTCTGGGGCAAGGGATAGATGGATTTTATACCTCAGAGCATTGACCACATAGTCAAACACAGAGTAATTCAATGGGTCATTTGTGACGGCATATAATATTTTATTGTCGTGATCTATTTTTAAGGGAAGGAAATTTTTTTTGATAACGAAGTCGTAATTGAGCTTGTCGCTGAGGTAGGCGATTAACCCTTCATCCTCCACTCGCTCACCCTTATAAAGAGGGATATCGAACTGTTTGGATAAGGCTTCAACGGATTGGCTTTCTGTTATGGACCCGATCTGGATGAGGATCCGACCGATATCCCCGCCGAGTTCCTTCTGTAGCTCGTGGGCCTTCTTGAGTTCTTCATCTTTAACACCAAATTGATCTTTTAGAATCTGTTCTAAAGACATGGTTACCAGTTCGTAATCGATTTTTCGTCGAGTTTCCCCTCAGGCCCGAGAGAGTAAAGGTCAAACGGCCCATGATCACCAGGGCATTTGAATTGATAATCCTTGCCCCAGGGATCTTTTGGTATAACACGCTTAGAAAGATACGGCCCCCTCCATTGCGGATCTGTAGAATTGATGAGCTCTTCCAGGCTATTGGGATATCGACGCATATCGATCATAAAGGCCTGAACAGCTGAGGAGAGCATCTCTACCTGTGCCTTGGTTATTTCTTCTTTCGATCTCTCCAATCGACCCATTAAGTTAGGACCAATGAGGGCGGCGATGAGTCCAATGATTGCCACTACGATTAGGATCTCAATCAGGGTAAATCCACACTGCCTACCTCTTACTCTTTTCATAACCTATATCCTGTAACAAAAAAGGTTAAAAAGCAATACCACCGTGGAAGTCGACGCCTCATGACCTTGATCCCGGACCAAAACCACTAACTTATCCTTCCCCCACCGAGGATACTCCTCCCTTAACCCCTTGACCGCCCGAACCAGCTCCCGAGTCCACAAAGGCTTCCGAACCCTCCGTGGTCGTCTGGATTGCTCCTTTAAAGATGTCAAATCCTTTGGATCAAATCCCTTCAGCCATCGATACAGCGTCGCTCGGCTTATCCAAAACGTCTGACACACCAGTTTCACGTCTTCCGTCTCCCCATAGATCCTCAGGGCCCTGAGACGATCAAACTCCTTCTGGCCGAGTTCGGGAGGCACATGCTTGGAAAGCCGATAAAACCCTTTCGCAATACTAAAAACTTCCATCGAGGGGTAACTCCTTCCTACTAAACTTACCCCTCTACTTTAACTCACTTCTGTCTCATATGTATCTGAACGAGTTCATAACATTTATTTCCATTTAACATAATCTCATCGGCGACCCAAGCTCAGCATATTTAGGACCTTCTATGAGAGCTTGTATAAAATTATCCCGAGCACCTCAAATACTCCTCCACCACCTTCTCAGGCTCCCCTTCTGCCCTTATCTCCCCCTTATCAAGCCAGATAACCCTATTACATATGTCCTTTATAGCAGCCATGTTGTGGGAGGCAAGGATGGTTGTAACTCCTTCTTTTATTAATCCGATTAATGCATCTTTGGATTTCTTTTGAAAAGCTTCATCACCGACCGAGAGGATTTCATCGATAAGAAGCAATTCAGGATCGGTATTAATAGCTACAGAGAAAGCAAGCCTTAGATACATACCGCTGGAGTATGTTCTTACCGGCATATCAATGAATTCCCTTATCTCGGAAAAGGCAACAATATCCTCCATCCTCTCCATAACTTCGTCCTTTGTAAGACCAAGAAGCACACCATTTATAATGATATTTTCTCTTCCTGTAAGGTCTGGATGAAATCCTGCCCCGAGCTCGAGTAGAGGGGTTATCTTTTGCGAAACCTTTATATTTCCCTTGGTCGGATAAATGGTTCCAAGAATTAAAGAGAGGAGTGTGCTTTTCCCTGCTCCATTCTTTCCTATTATGCCGAGGCACTCCCCCTGCTTAACCTTAAAACTCACTCCCTTAAGGGCCCAGAAGTTTGAATTGTAGTTCCTATTGACGAACTTAGGCAGGTTCAACAAGAATTCCTTAAACCCGGGCCTATCCCTTCTCATGGGAAATTTTTTCCATACATCCTCTATTTCAAGGGCATCATTCATATAACTTCGTCCAACCTCTTCCCGAGTCTTTGAAAGATGAGGATACCAAAGAGTAAAAATATTAAAGAGCTTCCCAAAGAGATACCTATATTCCCCCAATCAATAGCGTTTGACATAAATATATCTCTCCAGGCTGTTATGAGATAAGTGAGGGGATTTAGAATAAGAAAGATCCGGTATGCCTCTGGAACAATATCTAAGGGATAAATAATAGGCGTCATCCAGAATAACATGCTGACAACGACACCTATTATGTGTTCCATGTCTCTAAAGTAGGCATTTACTATGGAGATCACGAGACAGATCCCTGTGGTAACGAAAAATTGTATAACAATCAAGATGGGAACGGTGATCAACCAGTTTATCCCGGGTCCTTTTCCGTAAAAGCATGAAAAGCCTATTATTATAGGTAAGGCAAATATAAAGTTGACAAATTGACCGAGGATTGTAGCAAGAACAAGAAAATGTCTCGGGAAACGGATTTTTTTTATAAGATTTACGTTTCCAATAAGAGTTCCCGTAGACATTGTGACAGATGCAGAAAACCAGTTCCAAGGGAAAAGGGCAGAGAGGAAGAAGAAAGTATAATTCTCCATTTTAATTCTCATAAATACCTTGAAGGCGATGAAAAGGACGATGGCAAGAAGAATGGGATTCAGTAAGGACCAGAAAATACCGAGGACTGTTCTCTTGTACTTGAGGGTTATCTCCTTCTTAGTGAGCAGGAAAAGAAGGTCCTTCTTCCGCTTATACTCCCGATCATTCACCATAATTCGAACCTTTAGTCTTCCCAGGTTCTCGGTAATCTTCGTGTTGACTTGTCAGCGAAATTCAGGTCTTAGTAATGGCTTATTTTGTTATTTTCTCGTTGAAAATTTTATCTCTCACTAATGTTACTCTATAAATAAATATTGTGCTTCCCGTACAAACTCAGGTGTTTAATATCACTCTTTAAGTATCAGTATTTAATTTGCTTTCCCTTTTCTTAATCAAATCAAGATATTAAGCCCTACCATTAATTACCTATTTTTATGTAAATTGGCTCTTTGGAAAAATAAAAAACCCTTATAGTCCAACATTCCTTAGAACTAAAAGGGCTTCCTTTAAATACTTAGGATCATTCGTCCCCCCCTATTACAAGGTCCTAAAACTATGAATACAACAACCAACTATTTCCCTACAATGTTTCTTTCTTCAAACATCGCCCCCTTGTTTTCATATACATAAATGAAACTTATGTCAAACCTTTTTATTTGCTATTAATGAATGAGGAATCTTGTCGAGTAAACTATTCAGGTTACGCGCCCCTGTTTATCCGTGATTTTAATCACGTTTTTCTGCTCATTCGTTCGAGGCGTCTGAGGCTTTCCAATATCACTTTTTGCGGAGAAATAGGGGAATGTTCAAAGGACGTTTTAAAAGGGTTGTTTTAAATGGAGTTGGTTGATTCTTTACTAATTCACTGATTGATAATAGACCACCTTTCTTCTTTCAACAGGGAATCTCAAAGAGATGAATGTCTTTGTTTTCTTTTCGTCCGTTCCAATCCTCATCATCCCACGATTGCGGAGAACAATCTCCTTAACAAAACGAAGGATGAAATCCGGTGCCTC
>JBGPPR010000077.1:0-5484 GCA_041488675.1 Thermodesulfovibrionia bacterium | reverse complement strand
ATAAGGAAACGAAGTTTCATCAGGTTCGTAAGGGAGTCGGAGTTGCCTATAGTACCGATAGCATTTCAAGGACAACAAAACCTTGAAAGAGGGAAGGGGCAATACCTTCATCATGTTTCTGAAGAAGTGAAAGAAGAGGTGATTGCGGTAACGCTATAAACTCCAAATGATTTGGGAACTTCGGAGGGAACTATGCCAGAAGACCAAGTGAATCGAAAGCCACTGGAAGAAGATGACTGGAAAGCCGTATTCGTTATGTGACGACCGCACTTATGTTGCGTAGGGTCTGTATCCTGCCGTAGTTTAAGCCAAAAGTTTTTGTGGACAACACATAAGTAACATTGTTTAAGTGGTTGGATATCCAACAATCTTATAAGAGGAGGTCCAACCATGTTAGAAAGCCTATTTAAGTATCCCGCCGTCTTGACTCGTCACAGAATTGCTCCGCTTTTCGAAGAGCGAGACCGCTATCTTGGGCACTGCGCACAGCAGGGTTGCGCGTACAATACCCTGCTACGTATCGCCAGAGAGCTTCTACAGATTGTTCAGCTTCTGAAGATGCCCTCCGCATCACTGGTAACAGCTCAGCAAATCAGAATAGCAGCCGAGAAATGGGCACGACGACAATATTGCCGTGGCCGTGCGCATTTTTTCAGATGGTCCCGTGATCTGTTCATTGGGGTGGCCACTGACTGGCTCAGATTCCTGGGGCGCTTGGACAAACCTAATGAGAAACCTCTACTCTTTGCCTGGGTAATCGAAGATTTCTGCGGGTGGATGAACGCAGAACGCGGTCTGTCTCCGGTAACGGTTCACAACTATTCCTGGCATCTTAGAAAGTTTCTTCAATGGTGTGAAGAACACAACCGGCCTTTGGGTGGTATTCGGGTCTCGGATGTTGACGCATTCCTTGGCTAGCTTGGTGCTCAAAAATGGTGCCGCGTTTCGATTGCCTCTTCCGCCAAAGCACTCAAAGCATTCTTTTATTATGCAGGTCAACGCTGTTGGTGTAATCCCCAGATAGCCACAGCAGTTCAAGGGCCTCGCCTCTTCTCACAAGACACTCTGCCTTCAGGTCCAAGCTGGGAAGAGATTGAACGCCTGATCAGCTATATTGCATCCGACCACCCCCGGCACATCCGTGACCGTGCCATCATTTTGCTTTTCGCGCTTTATGGCTTGAGATCGAGCGAAGTCGCAAGACTCAGTCTTGATGATATCGACTGGGAAAACAGTCGGCTATCCGTATACCGTCCTAAACAGCGCAAAACGCAAACCTATCCACTGATATCCACTGTTGGGAATGCGATCATCCGCTACTTACGAACAGTGCGGCAGCAAAGCTCTCATCGGGAGATATTCTTAAGACTCAAGGCGCCACTTCGCCCTCTTTCTGCAGGCGGTCTCTACAACATTGTCAGCCAGTGCATCGTCAATGCTGAAGTTCAAACGAGGCATAAGGGACCTCACGCATTGAGGCACGCCTGTGCTATGCATCTGGTTTCTAAGGGATTGTCACTTAAAGAAATCGGTGACCATCTGGGACACCGCAGCACCTCTGCTACAAGAATCTACGCCAAAGTTAACCTCGCGCAATTACGGTTAGTAGCCGACCTCGATTTAGGAGGATTATTATCATGAAGCTTGCTCAAATCGCCGCGGAATACGTTACTTTCAAACAATCTATGGGGATGCGCTTTCGAGCAGAATCCGTCATCCTCAATGCTTTTTGCCGAGCGATGGGAGACATCGATATTATGCAGGTTAGATTTTGTCTCGTTGATAATTATCTTACTGGCACTGGCCCAATCACTGCTTTTTGGCACCGAAAGTTCGAAGCCCTAAGCGGATTTTACCGCTATGCAATCAGCCGGGGGCATGTCTTATTGTCTCCATTGCCGACGATAATCCCCAAGCGCCCGGCTACCTTTAAACCCTACATCTACACCGATGATGAATTCCGCAGACTGCTTGATATGACACATATACTCGACAATAGCCGGAGATGCCAGGTGCAAGCCAGCACCTTCCGTACACTCTTATTCCTTCTCTATGGAACAGGGCTTCGGATCAGCGAAGCCCTATGCCTTACACTGTCTGATGTCGAATCGTCTAAAGGTCTGCTCACCATTCGTAACACCAAATTCTTTAAGACCAGATGGGTGCCCGTTGCTCCTCAATTGAACCCTATGCTCCTAGCTTATTCAACGGTACGGCGAAAGACCCCTCGCCCAGCAAGAAACGAATCCGCCTTTTTTGCAACGCGTAATGGAATGGCCCTGGCGCGAGGCGCTGCGGAACGGATATTCCGTCGACTTTGTGAGCACGGAGGTATCCGTCGTATAGATGGAGGGCGATTCCAGCCACGCCTCCATGACATACGTCATACCTTCGCACTGAATCGGCTCCTTTCCTGGTACAGGGAAGGGAAAGACGTGCAACGCCTACTGCCCTTTTTGTCAACTTACCTGGGACACGTGAACGTGGCGGCTACTCAACGCTACCTCATAATGACACCGGAGCTCTTGCACGAGGCAAGCCTACGCTTCCAGCAATATGCACTCGAAGGAGGAAAAGTATGAGGACATTCGACCTTTTGGCTCCATGGATTCGTCGCTTTCTTCTGGAACATCTTGTCAGTGAGCGCAATCTCGCGCACAACACACAGAGTAGCTATCGTGACATGTTGGTGCTGTTCCTTCCATTCGTGGCTAATAAAATTGCAAAGTCTATAGATATTATTACGGTTGAAGATGTCCGCGCGGATATTGTCCGCCAATTTCTCCTTGAGCTCGAACAAAAACGTGGATGCTCGATCTCCACACGCAATCAGCGCCTTGCCTCTATCCACGCATTAGCTCGCTTTATTGGTGAGCATAGCCCAGAGCACATCGCCTGGCTTACCGAAGTCCGTTCGATACCTTTTAAGAAAACTTCCAAACCCTCTATGGCCTATCTCGAAAAACATGAAATGGATGCCCTTCTCAATGCCCCCAATCGTCAATATCTGCAAGGCGTTCGGGACCATGCACTGTTGTTCTTTTTGTATAACTCGGGTGCCAGGGCTTCGGAGGCCGCACAGCTCACTATTGCAGATTTGGATTTCGGCGCTCCTCCCTCCGTCACGCTTCTGGGCAAGGGAGGCAAAGAACGTCGCTGCCCCTTATGGCCGCAAACGGTCGGCAAATTGGCCCCTCTCATTGCCGGACGAAAACCCAACGAGCCCGTTTTCTTAAACCGTCGCAGGCAACCCATCACGCGGTTCGGAATACGTGCTCTTGTTAAACGATCCGCTAAAGATGCGAGTCAACAGTTGCATAGCTTAGCAGTGAAGCCGATTAGCACTCACACAATCCGACATACTACCGCAGTTCATCTATTACGTTCCGGTGTCGATATTAACACGATACGTGCTTGGCTAGGGCATGTCTCTCTCGATACCACGCACATCTATGCAGGGCTCTATCCGAATCTCTCAAAAGGATAAGGAGCAGAAATTGATATAGAGACAGCCATAATATGTAACAATTATTAGTTTGACAAACCCTACATTTCTTTGGCGGACTAATAATTGTCATAAGACAAACTCCTCGAAGGAGATTGTCTTATGGATAAACAGTGACATAGAATAACCTTTTTTACTCACCACGATAAAAGGAGGATTATTCATGTCACTGTTAAGGAAGTTTATCACAATACTGCTTCATTTCAAAGGGATAAAAGTAGTAGATGCGTGGTTTAAGGATCGGCAGAAGGAGTTGCACTTACTGGTAAAGCATCACAAGAACGGCTGTTTATGTCCGATCTGCGGAAGGAGAGGCAGGATAATAAACGGAACGGCAAAGGAAAGGCAATGGAGGGACATACCGCTTGGATTTGCAAGTGTATTTCTGCATTATGCTCCAAGGGAGATAAAATGCATAATACACGGGCGGATACAGGAGGATGTGCCCTGGGCAGCGCCGTATAGTCGAGAGACTTATCGGTTTGAATTTCTTCTGGTAATGTATTGCAGAGATATGACGCAGAAGACGACTGCCGAGAGGTTAAAGGTACCGAAATCAACGGTATCGGATATATTGCACAGGTTAATAGAGAGGGGACGGCAGGGACACCGGATAAGGTCGCTGAAAGTAATAGGGATAGATGAGGTTTCATACAGGAAGGGGAAGAAGTATGCGACCGTGGTATATGATTTACAGCGTGCGGAAGTAATATGGATAGGGAAAGGTAAAGGGCGGGAGACGGCAGACAGTTTTTTTCTTAAAGAATTGAGCGAACATCAAAGGTTGCAGATAAGATATGCCAGTTGTGATATGAGCAGCGCCTATATTGGAGCGATAAAAGAACACTGCCCGGAGGCGGTATTGGTGCTGGACAGGTTCCATATAGTTAAGGCATTGAATGAGGCATTAGATGAAGTAAGGAAACAACAGTGGAGACTTCTGGGAAAAGATGACCGGAAGATTCTGAAGGGATTGAGATGGCTTTTATTCAGGCATTCTTCCAACAGGACGAAGAGGGACACGAGGATATTGAACAGTCTTCAAAAGGGCAACAGGAGGATATTCCGTGCATGGGTTTTAAAGGATGAATTTGAACGGTTTTGGAACTACAATGCGGTATGGGCAGCGGATGGCTTCCTTAATCGTTGGACAAGTGCGGCAATGAGAAGCAGATTGGAGCCGATAAAAAAGTTTGCCCGGACAATTCAAAGGCATAAAGACAATATTTTAAGTTTTATAAATACAAGACTGACAAATGCAACAGGGGAGGGAATAAACAGGATTATCAGAATGATTAAAAACAGAGCCAGTGGATTCCGTTCTTTTGAAGCCTTTTCGGACATGATTTATTTAGTGGTTGGGGATGTCGATATTGAGAAACAAATTCCAGCCGAAACTTGCACAGCAAATGGAGGCCTCAAAGCATTATAAATACAGGAAGTATAATGGGTTATCCTTTTGAGAAAGTCGGAAATAGCCCTATGCAGAGGTTGACCTTGAAATGAAAGCAAAGGCACTGGCTCAATGTGATATTCCTGAATCAGCCACGGGTGCTGAACATTGGTCTAATAATCCGGAACTAATGGCTTTTCTAAAGTCACTCTAAAAACAGAGCACCTTGCTTATGTGACGGCCACATACGTCAAAATGTCGCAAAATCGTCAACTTACTCCCGCTACGCAACATAAGTGCGGCCGTCACATAACGCATATTATGTGCTGCAGCACATAATATGAGGGAAAACTGAACGTACGGTTTGATGAGGGGGAACTGGAGATAGGGCATAGCTACTACGCCAGTTCTCTACTCTACGTTCTTATGCTTTTGCAGGGGGGATCAATATAAGTTGTTTATTAATTTATTTAGATAATTTATAAGACTATCTGGTAATTTTTGTGTATAATAAACACAAATTCTTTAAAGGAGGAAAGGTATGGGGAAATACAGGTTTTTAGGTATTGTAATTCTTTTACTTGCT
>JBGPPR010000076.1:0-5535 GCA_041488675.1 Thermodesulfovibrionia bacterium | reverse complement strand
GAGGACTTCGAGTTGGAAAAATGATGTAAAGACATCTTCAAGTGCCTTTGCTTTCTCCTTTGCGTCCTCCTTCAGGACAATCTCAGGAAATCCTCCGTAGCGCATGTATTCATCATACAGCCGGTCTATTGCATTAAAAACTGGCTTTGTCACTGCTGCTTCAGTTTTTGGAATTTTAAAATGGGACTGCTTGAATGAAAGGAATTCCCTGAAGGTAAGTGGGAATAGCTCGAAAATAGCCTTCCTTCCGGCAAGGGATTCAGTGAAAAGGTTCTTCAGATAATAACTGGCTGAACCTGTCACAAAGAATTTTGCCTTATGGTGATCGATGAAATACTTAATGACTGAAGGCAGAGTTCTCACATGCTGTATTTCATCAAGAAGGATATACGGCCTTTTCCTGAAGTTGAGACCGAGGAATTCGAGGGTTGCCTTGATTTTTTCGTAGTCATCTTCTTCAAAGTATTTTCTGTTCAGTGGATTTTCGAGGTCGAGAAAGAGCTTGTTGTCGGTATTGAGACGGTCTCTGATAAGGTTGAGGAGGGTCGTCTTGCCGGTTCTTCTCATGCCGGTCAGGATAACCGCCTCCGTGGTATTAAGGTATTTCTCTATATCATTGTATATCGTCCGTGGGTAAATCATGACTACAGTTTACATAAAGTAGAACTATTTGTAAATTAGAATATACAGATAGGGGTTGAAGGCGATCGGCTAAGTGCTTGATTTTACTGGTCGGGGCGAGAGGATTTGAACATCCGACACCCTGCTCCCAAAGCAGGTGCGCTAAACCAGGCTGCGCTACGCCCCGAATTTGCATGTAAATATTAACGCAGGCTAAAGCCTGCGGCTGCAATGAATTATAAAAAAAAGTGCGCGATCAAGTCACGTTTCAGTAATTCAAAATTTCGAGGTAATCATTAATGTCTTTCAGTTCTTCGTTCCTCGCTTCGAGTCTCTTGCTGTTGAAGTATTCTGCTGCTTTGTTCCTGTCGCCCCTGAAAAGTGGATCGAGGTTTATTGCACGCGTCATAGCGGCGCCGGCATCACCATAACGACCCCCCGCATTAAAACAGAGGGCGAGGCCGTAATAAGGATGATAAAAATCCGGTATGCGCTTTAATGCCTCTCTATATGAATCAATCGCATCATCAAATCGACCTAATCTGTAATAGGCTTCGCCAAGTCCGCTATAGGCTATCTCGGGTTTTCTGTATAAGAGATTCTTAGCCGCTGTCTTAAACGCACTGATCGCATCAGTCCACCTTCCCATTCTCCCATAGGTTGCACCGAGGTTGCTATATGCCTCTGAATAACCCTGATCCACCCTCGCCGCTTTGAGGAATGATTCCTCTGCTTTCTGAAGATCACCGAATTCAAGATAGAGAAGACCAAGCATATTAAGTGCCTCTTTATTATCAGAATTCAATCCAACAGCTTCTTGAAATTCGACAAAGGCCAACTGCATCTTGTTTTCCGTAACGTAAGAGAGTCCTAACTGGTAGTGAGCGTTTGACTTGTCCAAGTCATGCCCCATAGTCGCACAGGAAAAGAGTAAAAGCAGAAGAATAAAAGCTATAATTCCGTTTTTCACTATTGCCCCTTTACCAGAATCCTTAACCCTTACTAAGGCTATCAGAAACAAGGAGATAAGTAAAGAGTGATGAAAGCTCTCTGTAAACGTGTTCCCAGGGAAGACCTCTAAGGTCAAGTTCAAAACCTTCCGGCAAAAATTTGATTTTACCGTCTTTCTTTTTCTGCAGTTCAAAGATATCACGGGGTTGCACTTTTGTATCATGAGAAAAAAGCACCTGAATCCTCCCCTGTGTATCCTGGATCTTTGTGATGAGAAGTTCTCTCGCCATTGCCTTCAGTCTCATAATATCGAGAAGATTCTTTGCTGCCTGGGGTGGTCTACCAAACCTGTCGCTCATCTCATATTCGATGCCTTTTAATGCTTCCTCTGTCCTTGCTGATGCGATTCTTCTGTAGAGGCTTAGTCTGAGCGTTATGTCATCGATATATTCATCAGGTACAAAAGCATTGACCCGTAAACTGATTGAAGGTTCGAACTCCTCTTCAATCGTTAAACCCTTCAATTCAGCAACAGCCTTCTCTAACATTTCCAAATAGAGATCAAGGCCGACAGCATGGATATGCCCTGATTGTTCAGCGCCAAGAAGATTTCCTGCGCCCCTGATTTCAAGATCTTTCATGGCAAGTCTGAGTCCGGCCCCGAGATAACTCATCTCCTGTATTGCCTGAAGTCTTTTTCTGGCCTCTTCAGTAATAATATCCTTTCCCGGGATGAGGAAATAGGAATAGGCCCTGACCTTGCTTCTTCCAACACGTCCCCTTAACTGATAAAGCTCGGCAAGTCCCATCATATCTGCCCTGTTGATAATGATCGTGTTGGCTGTCGGTATATCAAGACCTGAACCAACGATAGCAGTAGCCACAAGGACATCGATTTCTCCCACGTAGAACTTGAGCATTATTTTTTCGAGTTCTCTTTCAGGCATCTGCCCATGGGCAATAGAAATCTTTGCTGAGGGAAACAGTCTTATTAGGTAATCAGCAATCTTATGGATATCTTTTATCCGGTTATGAACAAAGAAGATCTGCCCGTTCCTTTCGATCTCCCTGTTGATTGCATCCTTAATAAGTTCTTCGTCAAAAACAGAGACCATGCTTTTGACAGCGAGTCTTTCCTCAGGAGGTGTTTCGATTGCGCTCATATCTCTGATATCTGAAAGCGCCATGTAAAGCGTTCTCGGTATCGGCGTTGCCGTAAGGGTAAGGACATCAACACCCTTTTTGAGTTCTTTTATCCTTTCTTTTTGTCGCACGCCAAACCTGTGTTCCTCATCAATAACGAGGAGACCGAGTTTGTAAAAATGGATATCTTGCCTGAGAAGGCCATGGGTCCCTATGATTATGTCTATATCACCACTCGATAATGCCCTGATTGTGTCCTGCTGATCTTTTTTTGACTTGAATCTGCTCAGATAGTCTATCTTTACGGGAAAGGCAGAAAACCTCATCCTGAAAGTCCGGTAGTGCTGTTCACAGAGTATAGTGGTAGGCACGAGAACAGCCACCTGCATTCCGTCATACACTGCCTTGAAGGCAGCTCTCATAGCGACTTCTGTTTTTCCATATCCGACATCCCCGCAGATGAGTCTGTCCATTGGGATATCCGATTCCATATCCCGCTTAATATCTTTTATTGCAGCAATCTGATCAGGTGTTTCTTCGTAGGGGAAAAAACTGTCGAACTCCATGTGGAGTTCTGTATCAGGACTGAAAGAATAACCTCTATGGACTTCCCTCTCTGCATAAAGGGCGACAAGTTTTTCCGCCATCTCATGTATCTTTTTTCTTACCTTTTCCTTTGTTCTCTCCCAGGTTTTTCCACCAAGCCTGTCAATTCTTGGTGTCACCCCTTCTTCAGCATGATATTTTTGAATGCTCTTGATGCCCTGAAGCGGTAAATATAAACGCCCTCCTTCGTAATCAAGCACCATGAGATCCTCTTCGACGCCTTCAACCCTCTGGCGAACAAGACCGCGAAATTTCCCTATTCCATGATCTTTGTGAACAACAAAGTCACCAGGCATGAGATCATCGAGGGATGTAAGGAGCTTTGAGACCTTTGATTTCTTGATCGGTCTATAGCCGGGCCTTTCACCAAAGACCTCTTTTTCCGTCATGATGAACAATCCGGGCAAAAAGATACCGGCTGAAAGGTCTCCAACCGTAATCGAAACGATGCCCTCATAATCAAGCAAGTCTGCTCTATCTACAATGGGAGCGATGACATCCCCATCCATCAGGATATCTTTCAGCCTTTCCGCCTGCCCCCGTGAAGGAGAGATAAAAGCTATCCTGTTTTCTTTCGCAAAGAGTTTTATTTTTCGCGGCAGTTCCTCAATGCCTTTTCTCTCCCCGGGCAACAGCCCTAATCCCTTCGGAGAGAGCATCGGGACTTCGTAACCGGTACCCCTCAGGGAATACCTTGAAAGGAACGTAATATTCGCAGGAAGACCTTCCCTTTCTTGAATAGAATCGGAAAAGAAGCACTTCGCATCACCCGTTATGCCAAGTACTGTTTTACCTGAAGAAGGTTCCTCGGCAGGGAAAATTGAAGACTCAATCACCTCTTCCTTCGATAACTGTGTTTCCACATCAAAGGTCTTTATGGACTCAATCTCATCACCGAAAAACTCAATCCTCAGGGGCTCCTCTGATGTCGAGGGGAAAATGTCAAAAAGCCATCCACGCCGGCTGTATTCTCCCTTTTCAGAAACAAGGGAAACTCTTCTGTATCCCATGCCCACCAATCTTTTGTCGACGTCTGCTCTCTCTACCTCCGCTCCCTTCCTAAGCATGAGAACCATCTTCTCTATTTCATGCCGTGACCATATCGGAGTATGAAGCGCATTGAAAGAGCAGACGAGAGAGTCATCTTTTCTCAAAGAATATATTGTCTCTGCCCTTTCTCCTGCAAGGCCGTCAGGTTCAGGAAGGAAGGTAACAGGCTTTTTCTTCAAAACCTCTCTGAAAAAATTAATATCTTTCGCTAACTCCTCTGACTTTTCTTCAGTTACTTCAACGGCAACATAGGGTTCTCCATAAAGGGCAAGGAGCAGGGCTGAAGATGAACCCGTCAGATTGTAAACGCAAGACTCCTTAAAGCCTTCCTCGATAATATTCAGTAATGGTGTGAGATCCATAGACATTTATGTTTATTGATACTCCAACGTTTTCAGAATGGAACCATTTTTTATTTTACAAAGAAAATCACTGAGTCTGCATAAAGACATGAGTTTGCTTTGCGTCGCTCGCAATGACAGATAATAATATCGCCACTCTTCCGTCATTGCGAGGAGGTCGTTACGACCGACGTGGCAATCTCATTTTTTGAATCCACTAATGCCTAATCCGAGGCAAGATGCCTCGGCTATTTTTCATTTCGGCTATTTTTCATTTATGTTGTCTATTGTCAACATTCTGTGAAAATAGGTCAGGCATCCTGCCTGACCAAAAATTAAAACCTATCATTTCCTTCAATAAGACTCTTTACCCCAAATAGCATAGGATTATTAGACTTACGGATGAAATTCTGAGGAAATACCAGGTTGGTAACCCGTGGTTGTAACAATATAATCAATATGATAGAGTATATTGCAAATCACAAATAAGAACTGAGAAATGGGATTGTAATTCTAATTTCATATTTCTCAGTCCTTATTTCAATGGAAAGGTGAAGATATGAATAAAATATTAAAACTCGGTCTTCCGAAAGGAAGCCTTCAGGAATCAACATTGAAGCTCTTCAGAAAAGCGGGATATCATGTTTCTGTATCAGCACGTTCCTATTATCCTTCTTTCGATGACCCTGAGATTGAGGCGATGCTGATCAGGGCACAGGAGATGGCAGGATATGTCGAAAACGGAGTGCTCGACTGCGGGCTTACAGGAAAGGACTGGATACTTGAGCAGGGCGCCGATGTCCACGAGGTCGCCGAACTCATT
>JBGPPR010000075.1:0-5556 GCA_041488675.1 Thermodesulfovibrionia bacterium | reverse complement strand
TACTTTATAAACAGACTCTAATTAGTCCTAAAAAATTGAGGTCGTATGTCAATAGTGAACACCAATCAGCCGCAAGCATTCGGTAAAACGTGTATAAGGCTAACTCCCCCTTCCCCCTCTTAACCTAAGAGGGGGTTTATTCCTCCCCTTAAGATAAGGGGAGGCAAGGTGGGGTTATGACATACCCCGTTCTACTGAAGGGAAATAGAGTCTCGTATCAGAAAGGGAAATAAAATACTTAACCCGAATAATGCAATTGAGATAATGCAAGCGTTATGAACCTCAATAAAAAACACATTATCAGTTGGGTGCTCTTTGATTTTGCAAACTCAAGTTACTCTGCTGTGATAGCCTCTGTTGTCTTTCCCGTCTACTATGTCAATTCCATAGTTGGAAATGAATCAGGTCTTGGTGATCTCTGGTGGGGCAGAGCCATCTCAGCAAGTATGGCTATTGTGGCGTTGAGTTCTCCCTTCCTGGGCGGTATCGCTGATTATGGAGGTATCAGAAAAAAACTCTTGTTTCTTTACACGGTAATCAGTGTAATTGGCATTGCGAGTCTTTCCGTCCTTCAGAAGGGGATGGTTTATGAGGGATTTGCGCTTATAGCCATAGCCAACCTCGGCATGGAAGGAGGCCTTGTTTTTTATAATTCTTTTCTTCCCCGCATTGCTCCGCAAGAATACCAGGGACGGGTTTCAGCATGGGGATTCGGGACCGGTTACTCAGGGTCGATCCTCTCCCTTCTCATCGCTCTGCCCTTAGTCATAAAAGCACAGTTCGAGGCGACATGGCTGATGGTCGCAGCATTCTTTGCGCTTTTTTCGACGCCGGCCTTTCTTTTTCTTCCGTCAGATATAAAAGGTAAAATCCCGGTAGCACAGGCAGGAATGACTGGAATGAAACAGACGCTCAGGACATTAAAGGAAATATGGGGACGAAAAGAGCCGAGAAAGTTCCTGCTTTCCTATCTCATTTATGAGGATGGGGTAAATACAGTAATCGTATTCTCCAGCATATTCGCTGCCACTACCCTCGGTTTTAAACCCCAGGAATTGATTGCCCTTTATCTGATCGTCCAGGTCTCAGCACTCATTGGTGCATTTGTAATGGCAAAGCCGATTGATACATGGGGACCTAAGAAGGTGGTAATCATATCTCTTCTCATGTGGACTTCGGTAGCAACGATAGCCTTTTTTATCCAGACGAAGGCACAGTTCTGGTTACTGGCATCATTTGCCGGTCTCGGGCTGGGCACAGTCCAGGCGGCCACAAGAGCTTTCTACACACAGTTCATTCCAAAAAAAAGAGAGGCAGAATATTTTGGCGTATATTCCCTCGTTGGGAAGTCATCTGCAGTGGCAGGTCCTATTGTCTTTGGACAAGTTTCAAGTGCCTTTGGCAGCCAAAGACCCGCCATTCTTTCGCTCGTTGTATTTTTTCTCGTTGGTATGATAATTCTTAGATCTGTCAGAGGCGGCGGGCCTAATGTTAGGCAAGATGATTATTCTAAAGGTATATGAATTATGAATATTTCAGAGCATATCAATATGGTACCTGTAGTTCTGTGATATTCTTGTCATTCCCGCTTGTCGGGAATCCTTCTTATCGAGAATTGTTCAAGAAAGGTATTCAGAAAGATTCCGGACAAGCCGGAATGACAAACACCAAGGATGCAGTCAGCAAAATACATAATTTGTATTGCTTCGGGAAATCTTCAAGAATGATGTAAATGCGGGAACATGACAAGTATTCCACAGGCATTTGAAGAAGTAGCAAAGAAAAATCCAAAGGCAACAGTCCTCGAACAAGAAGACAGGACATACTCTTATGGGGACATTCTCTTTACAGCAAAATCCATTGCATCTTTCCTTTCTCACAAGGGTGTAAGAAAAGGGGACAGGGTCTCCATTTTATTGGAGGGTCGTCCTGAATGGGGGATTGTCTATCTCGGCATATCTTTCATTGGCGCTGTTGCTGTTCCAATAGATATTCAATTAAGTGCGGAGGAAATAAGAAATCTCCTGCTTGATTCTGAAGGCAAGGCTATTTTTATATCGGAGAAGACTTTGAGAACTTATGAAGATGCAATGAAGAGTCTTCTCATTGAATCAATCAATATCGACGGCGAAGAATTCTCAAGAATTATGAAATACCCTCATCTCAATTCCTTCGCCTCCATCGATCCGAATGACATCGCCTCGCTGATTTATACGTCGGGGACGACTGGAAGGCCAAAGGGTGTGATGCTTACCCATGGCAATTTTCTTTCTAATGTGAGGAGTATTCAAGAGGCGAAAATTATTGATGAACGTGATTGTCTTCTCTCCATACTTCCGCTCCATCACTCATATCCTTTCATGATAAATTTTCTTTTTGCGCTCCTGAGCGGCGCAAGAGTTGTATATCTTCAGAGCCTCAAGGGTCCTGATATCTTGAAGACAATGGCGGAGAAAGATGTGACAGCCCTTGTCGGTGTCCCTCAACTTTTTGCTATGTTCCGGCGCGGCATGATCGATGGTATAGCGAAAACACCTCCACCCTTCAAATGGATCGTCTTATATCTCTTGCGACTATCAGGATTTATACGGAATAAATTAGGAATAAATCTCGCAAAGATAATCCTTTCAAAAATACACAGACGATTTGGAAAAGGGTTCAGGTTCTTTGTGAGTGGCGGCGCCAAACTTGATCCCAAAGTTTCTCAGGATCTGGAAGCTCTCGGATTTACTATTCTTGAAGGATATGGTCTTACAGAGACATCACCGGTCATCAGTTTTAACCCCCCGGGCAGAATAAAGCGCGGGTCTGTCGGTTTACCTTTGCCTGAAGTAGAGATAAAGATTCTTCACCCGAATGATGAGGGAACAGGAGAAATAGCTGTAAGAGGCCCAAATGTTATGAAGGGATATTACAGGAACCAGGAAGAAACAGATAAAGTTATAAAGGATGGCTGGTTTCTTACGGGAGATCTTGGGCATATCAACGGAGATGGATACCTTTATATAACAGGAAGGTCAAAAGAAGTAATTGTCCTCTCCTCCGGCAAGAATATCTATCCTGAAGAAATCGAAAAGCATTACCTCCAGAGCCCGTTGATAAAAGAAATCTGCGTGTTTGGCGAAGGCAAAATACCTGGAATCGCCGACATGCTGAAGGCTGTGATCGTTCCAAACATCGAATACATGAAGGAAGAAAATATTGCGAACTTCAACGAGGCAGTGAAATGGCAGATCAATTCCCTCTCAACGAAACTTCCATCCTATAAGAGAATCATGGGATACGAGGTCTATCAACATGCACTACCCAAAACTACATTGGGGAAGTTAAAAAGATACGTAATAAAGGACATCATTTCAGGAAAGGTTGCAGAGAAAGAGGTTGAGTTATCAGATGAAGAAAGACAAATCCTCAATAGTCCTGCAGGAAAAAGGGTTGTAGGTTCTTTGGAAAGAATCGTCGAGAAAAGGCCGATCCGGTTAGACCATAACCTTGAACTCGATCTCGGGATTGATTCCATGGCAAGGGTTGAGTTGATTGTTGCCCTGAGCAGTGCCCTCTCAATCGAGCTGCCGGATACATTTATGACTGACATTCACAGTGTCAAAGACATGATACAGAAAGTTGCGGAATTTCAGGAGGGTGCGGGAAATGAAGTTGGCACTGAGGTTCCAAAGGAGTGGAAAGAGTTTTTCAAGACTGAACCTTCTGCAGAGGATCAGAGGGCAGTCGGTCTTGTCCAGAGTCCCTTCACAAAAGTGTTTACCTTTCTTGCCTTGAGTCTCTTAAAGATTATCGGGAAGGTCCTATTCAGGCTCGAAGTTAAAGGTATCGAGAATATTCCCGCCCTACCCTATGTCATCTCTCCCAATCATGCAAGCAACATTGATGGTTTTGTGGTAGGAACAGTTGTTCCCACAAAGACATATATGAACCTTTACTTTCTTGGCTTCCAGAAATATTTCAGTAACTGGTTCACTTCACGCTTCGCACGATTGGCCCATGTGATTCCGATTGATCCTGAGATGCATCTGAAAAGGGCATTGCTGATATCCGGTTATGTGTTGAAAGAAGGAAAGGCGATCTGTCTTTTCCCCGAAGGAGGAAGGACATTCGATGGGAAACTTCTGCCTTTTAAGAAAGGTGTGGGAATTTTATCAAAGGAACTTGATGTCCCATTAGTGCCGACCTTAATCGAAGGAACTTTTGGAGTGCTTCCCCGGGGTGCAATGTGGCCCAAGTTAAAGAAGATCAAGGTTACTTTCGGAAAACCGATTTATCCTATAGAGATAGACTTCTCTGGAAAACCGTCAGATATGGATGATTATGAATGGGTTGTTTCGAAGCTGAGGCAAGCGCTTATTGACATGACAGGAAAATAACACCCTCCTTCTATCCTCCCCTTGCCAAGGGGAGGAACAGTGCCTGTTCCGTAAACGTACCATTTTTGCCTTTATGATTGTCATTGCGGCTTGTCCGCAATCTTTATAGAAGAAGGATTCCAGACAAGCTGGAATGACAACTAAATAAGATTCCGGACCTCGACAAAGCACCGTATCTCACCAGTTTTCTTGAAAAATAAACCATAAAATTGTGTTAAAATTAAGCAGTTATCACTTCCTGTAAAATCAAGACCGCATGAGAATGGACTGATGAGTACTGATATTCAGGTCAGAATTATTTGCAGCATTTCTCGCCAGTTCTGCCAGGGTAGAGAAAATGTAAAACACTCCCCGGTATCCCTTAACAATATTGGCAGCAAGGTTATTTTTTCATATTTTTCAGATTGTGAGGAATGAAAAATGGCCAGAAAGAAAATGAATCAAGAAACAAATAACTCGAACCACCCTGCCCGAAAAGAATCGGGCGAATCTAAAATCGAGTTAAAATCTGTCCTTCTGACACAGATAAAAAATAAACAGACAAAAGTTGAATTGCGCAAAAGCAACAAAGAGTTTTATATTGTCGGTATAGGCGCCTCAGCCGGTGGCTTAGAGGCATTCGAGGAATTCTTCACTCATATGCCTGCTGACAGCGGCATGGCCTTTGTTCTCATTCCCCATCTTGCCCCCTTACATAAGAGCATAATGGCAGACCTGCTGAAGCGGTATACAAAAATGGAAATATTTGAGGTAGAAGACGGGATGGAGGTTAAACCGAACTGTGTGTATATCATTCCTCCGAACAAAGATATGTCCATCCTTCATAGAAGGCTCCAGTTACTTGAACCTGTAGAAAGCAGAGGCATAAGGCATCCTATCGATTTCTTTTTCCGTTCCCTGGCTGTTGACGAGGGGAAAAAGGCTATCTGTATCATCCTCTCAGGGACTGGAACGGAAGGCACATTGGGGTTAAAAGATATTAAAGGTGAAGGCGGTCTTGTACTTGCTCAGGAATCAAAAACTGCCAAGTATGAAGGTATGCCGTCCAGCGCCATCGCCACAGGTCTTGTTGATTATATTCTGCCGGCAAAGAAGATGCCGGAATACTTGCTCCGATATGTCCGACGCGTTTATACCAAACCCCTTAAGCCTCCCGCAAAGCCGGTAGAAAAAC
>JBGPPR010000074.1:0-5594 GCA_041488675.1 Thermodesulfovibrionia bacterium | reverse complement strand
TGAAAGGAGGTGATTTGAGTGAAGAAAGCAATAGCTATTTTTGTAACAGTACTCTTCGTATTTGCCATGGCTTCTCTCTCCCTCGCAACTGAGGAAAAGAAGGCAGCTCCTGCACCTATGGAGCAAAAGGCCGAGCCTGCAAAACCGGCTGAAAAGCCGAAGGTGCATCAGGTTACCGGAGATGTTAAGGCAGTCGACATGAAGGCCATGACTATTACCGTGACCAAGATGATGAAGGGCAAAGCTGAGGAGGCTATGATCACTGTCAGCGATAAGACCAAAATCATGATGGGCAAGGAAAAGAAAGCCCTTGCTGATGTGAAGACAGGCGACAAAGTGACAGTGAAGTATACCGAGGCCGAAGGTAAGAATATGGCAAAGAGTGTTGCCATTCAGGAGCCCGAGAAGAAGGCTGAGCCTGTAAAACCGATGGAGAAGAAGTAATTATTTTATTTATTTTATGAGTAGGGGGGACCTCCCCCTTACTCATGCCTTCCTATATTGGGTTTCAGTTCCAATCTTCATTCTTAAATCCATTTTATTCATGGCGAACTCTGTTCCAGTAATGGTTAAAATCTCTGGATTCTCCGGTCACGCCGGAGAATGACGGAATAAAAAAGTCATTGCGCACTTGCCTACCCTCGATTCTGATTTGTCATGCTCCGACTTGATCGGAGCATCCATGTCTGATTACCCACGAGTCGGAGACATGTTTCGGGGGAATCCAGTAGATCAGAAAATATCAAACAACTTTTAATATCTTTGAAGATTTATGGCGTAAATTAATCACACTTACTACATACATTCATAATACAATACTTGACAAGTATCTACTCAATTAATATAATAAGAAGCATTAAAGGAGAAATACATGGCCCAGGCTACAAAAGATTATTATGAGATACTTGGCGTAAAGAGAGATGCCTCTCAGGAAGAAATAAAGAAGGCTTACAGGAAGCTGGCACGCAAATACCACCCTGACCTGAACCCAGGAGACAAGGGTGCAGAGCAGAAATTTAAGGAACTCAACGAGGCTTACGAGGTTGTGGGCGATCCGAAAAAGAGGGCTGGATATGACCAGTTTGGCCGGTCCCCCTACGAAGGAGGTCCTGGATTCGAAGGTTTTAGGACGTATGATTTTGGCGATGCCTTTGATTTTGGACTCGGCGATATCTTCTCGGATGTTATCGGCAGGAGGGGTAGGCCGGAAACTTTAAGAGGACCTGACATCGTCATAGGCATTGAACTCTCTATCGAGGAGGCATTTTCAGGAGTGACAAAAACGATTACCTTTAATAAAGAAAGTGCCTGTCCAACCTGTAATGGCACAGGTGCACAGTCATCCGTGGTTTGTGACGTGTGCAAAGGTACAGGCAGCATGAAGACCTCGAAAGGCTTTTTCAGGATGTCCCAACCCTGCCAGAGTTGTGGTGGAACAGGAAGAAAGATAACGAAGCTCTGTCCTGCCTGTGGTGGAAGGGGAAAGATTCTGAAGACAGAGACCGTAAAAGCGAAAATCCCTGCAGGTGTGGACACTGGCTCGAGGGTAAGGCTCAGAGGATTGGGAGGTGCTGGAGCAAGAGGCGGGCCGGCAGGGGACCTCCATATAGAAATTTCGGTAAGACCGCATCGTCTATTTAAACGGAAGGGAGATGATCTTTATCTCGACCTTCCTGTAACTTTTACGGAGGCAACCGTCGGCGCAAAGATAGAAGTTCCGACGATAGACGGCACGGCAGTGATGACATTGCCACCGGGTACACAGGGTGGTCAAAGGTTCAAGCTCTCGGGAAAGGGTTTTCCCTCTCCAAAGACAGGCGTAAAGGGAAACCAGTACGTTAGTATCAAAATAGTGGTTCCCAAAAATGTCACGAATAGGGCCAGAGAAGCATTAAAGGAAATAGAATCCCTCTACAGAGAAAACCCGCGTGAGGGAATGGTGAGGAAATAACGATGCTGAAAGATAAGAAACAACCTCTCTTCATGATTAGTGTTGTATCGGAGATGCTGCATGTCCATCCGCAGACTCTGAGATTGTATGAGAGGGAAGGGCTTGTGACACCGAAGAGGACGAAGAGGCAAAGGCTCTATTCAGAGGAGGACGTTGAGAGGCTCAGCATGATTGTGAGGCTAACCCGTGAGCTTGGGGTGAACAAGGCAGGGGTCGAAGTGATCCTGAGGCTTATGCATCGGATTGAGGGCATGCAGAGAGAAATGGAAGAGATGATGGGTTTTCTTGAAGAAAATACGAGAAGAGATTTTGCTGAAAGGCTCAAGAGAATTTTCTCAGAATAGGAGGCAAACTTCATGGACAAACTTACGATAAAGAGTCAGGAGGCGATACAGGAAGCCCAGAGATTTGCAGAAAGGAAGGGTAACCAGCAGCTTGATGCCGAGCACCTGCTTTGGGCATTACTCGAAGAGGGAGACAGTGTAGCGAACCAGATACTCAAAAAACTCGGCGTGAATACGAAGGCCTTGCAGCAAGATGTTGAAGAGGTAATAGAAAAGTTTCCAAAGGTCATCGGTGCAACACCCTTGGGTCAGATTTATATTTCACCAAGACTGAAAGAGGTTCTGGACAATGCAACTAAAGAGTCAGAACACTTGAAAGATGAGTACGTAAGTGTAGAGCACTTGCTCCTTTCCCTGCTTTCAGTACCTGGCCCATGCTCTGACCTGTTGAAACGTTACGGCGCAACACCGGATAAGATCCTTTCTGCCATGAGAGAGATAAGGGGCGGACAGCGCGTTACAGACCCAACTCCTGAAGACAAGTATCAGGCGCTTAAGAGATATAGCCGGGACCTGACGGAGCTTGCACGAAAGGGAAAGCTTGACCCGGTGATTGGAAGAGATGATGAGATCAGAAGAATAATTCAGGTCCTTTCGAGGAGGACAAAAAATAACCCTGTGCTTATTGGAGAAGCTGGAGTCGGAAAGACAGCTATTGTGGAGGGGCTTGCCCAGCGCATAGTTGCCAAAGATGTTCCTGAAACATTGAAGGACAAAAGAGTGGTTGCTCTTGATATGGGCGCGATTGTTGCCGGATCAAAATTCAGGGGGGAGTTTGAAGAGAGGCTGAAAGCGGTTCTAAAGGAAATTGAACAGGCAGAAGGGAAGATTGTTTTGTTCATCGATGAGCTTCACACCCTGGTTGGAGCAGGCGCTGCAGAGGGAGCGATCGATGCATCGAATATGCTTAAGCCTGCCCTCGCGCGAGGAGATCTCAGATGCATTGGTGCAACAACTATTGATGAATACAGAAAGCATATTGAAAAAGACCCGGCGCTGGAAAGGAGGTTTCAGCCTGTCCTCGTAAAGGAGCCTTCAGTCGAGGGCACGATATCAATACTCCGCGGGCTGAAAGAAAGGTATGAGGTTCATCACGGAGTGAAGATCAAAGACTCTGCATTGATTTCTGCAGCAGTGCTGTCAAACAGGTATATCACTGACAGATTCCTCCCTGATAAGGCGATAGACCTTATTGATGAAGCTGCATCCAAGCTCAGGATGGAGATTGACAGCATGCCTGTGGAACTCGATGAGATTGAGAGAAAGCTAAGGCAGTATGAGATTGAAAAACAGGCGCTTATGCGAGATGGCACAGGGGAACCAAAGGAGAAGCTCGATAAGATCATGAAGGAAATAGTTGACCTTCAGGCGAGGCGTGATGAATTAAGGGCTCAGTGGATGAGTGAGAAAGAGATCATTGCAAAGATGCGGGAGTATAAGGAACAGATTGAGAAGACAAAGATAGACTCAGAGAGGGCAGAGCGTGAAGGGGACCTGACAAAAGCTGCGGAACTGAGATATGGAAAATTACTTGAGCTCCAGAAGGCCATGGAGAATGAAAACAGGAAGCTCCTTAAGGCTCAGGAGAAGAGCAAGATGCTCAAGGAGGAGGTGGATGAAGAGGATGTTGCGGAAGTCGTTTCTAAGTGGACGGGGATACCGGTGAGCAGGATGCTCGAAGGTGAGGTCCAGAAGCTGCTCCACATGGACGACCGGCTGAGACAGAGGGTTATTGGGCAGGATGAGGCGATTGTGGCTGTGTCCAATGCTGTGCGCAGGGCCCGCGCCGGCATTCAGGACCCCAATAGACCCATTGGTTCCTTCATATTTCTTGGTCCAACCGGGGTTGGAAAGACAGAGCTTGCGAAAGCTCTTGCAGAATTCCTTTTCGATGATGAAAACGCAATGATAAGGATAGACATGTCCGAATATCAGGAAAGACATACTGTATCGAGACTAATCGGTGCGCCTCCTGGATACGTGGGATATGAAGAGGGCGGCCAGCTTACTGAGGCTGTTAGGAGAAGACCCTATTCTGTGCTCCTCTTTGATGAAGTTGAGAAAGCCCACCCGGAGGTATTTAATCTCCTTTTGCAATTGCTTGATGATGGAAGGCTTACTGATGGGCACGGAAGAACCATTGATTTCAGGAACACTGTTGTAATTATGACATCTAACATAGGAGGCGCACATATACAGGAGATGCTCGAAGAAAGGATGCGGAGGCCTGCTGCATATTGGGTAAAAGGCAATGAAGAGCTCAAAGAAAAAATTATGGAAGACCTCAAGACCTTCTTCAAACCGGAATTCCTGAACAGGGTTGATGAGATCATCATCTTTAACCCCCTGTCACAGGAACTCCTCAAGCAGATCGTGGACATCCAGGTACAGCGGATGAAGAAGTACATCAGGGAAAAGAATATCGATATACGGCTGACAGATAAGGCCAAGGAGTATTTTGCTGAAATAGGATTTGACCCGGTTTATGGCGCCCGGCCGTTAAAGAGAGCGCTCCAGAGGGAAATACTCAATCCCCTTTCATTGAAACTCCTCGATAAGACTTTCAAGGAAGGGGATATGGTTGAGGTTGATTTTGAAGACGATAAACTTGTATTCAGAAAAGGAGTGATTGCAGAGGTAGAAGCATAGAAGTTCTCCAAGTTCGCTGAGTTTCTTGAGTTTTTAGGGTTTTAACTCAATAAACCGTGGAAACTCAATAAACCCTATAAACTGAATTGAAAGGAGGGGGTATGGGTTACTACGTTATTTTAAGCACACTCACCGATGACGGTAGAAAAACAATCAAGGAGCATCCGGAGAGGATTCTTGAGGTAAACAAAGAACTCGAACAGAAGATGGGTATCAAAGTCAGGGAGCAGTTTGCAGTCCTCGGGCCCTATGATTTTGTGAATATTGTTGAGGCTCCAAACAATGAAACTGTGCTGAAAATGTCCGTCGAACTGGGTTCGCGTGGATCCGTGCAACTCCTTACGCTCGCTGCGATACCTGTAAAAGAGTTAATTAAAAAGCTGAAATAACAATCATCGTCTCGAAAATAGGTCAGCTTCGTCCTGAAAATAGGTCAGGCATCTTGCCTGACACCCAAGGCGAGACGCCTCGGCTATTTTCATAAATATTACACCCTGCGGTTTCTGCCGCAATTCCTTATTTCTGTCATTCTGGCTCTTGTCCTCGCATCGTCGAGGATCGGTCCAGAATCTTTCTTTTAACCCAAAAGCTGCATTTTAAAACGGCATACCTATAAAACCAAGCCGATCAAGGCATTCGAGGGATTAGGG
>JBGPPR010000073.1:0-5637 GCA_041488675.1 Thermodesulfovibrionia bacterium | reverse complement strand
TTGAGCGAATTCTTTTTGTCAGAGCATAGTGCAGTGCCCCAGAAATAACTTGTCATTCCGAACTTGTTTTGGAATCTCATGGATTCGGAAAGTAAGCGATCCTAAATCAAGTTCAGGATAATAAGAAATGCATAGAACTGTTAAGGGCAGAACAATAGAATTATTTATAAGGTTTTTTGGGAAATGTGGCAGATATGGTAATCAAGAAGGAAGATTTCGAAACCGAAGCCGCCGGAGTCATGGCCAATATCTTACTATTCTCATCAGCATGAAACAGCTCACAAAGGCTATGGATGGGGCAAGAGCCCAGTTGATAATCATTTTCTTTATGAGGTCCATCCTGACCGTTTTCATTCCTTTTACCATTCCGACTCCGCTGATTCCGCCGATAATACAATATGTCGTTGAAATGGGCATCCCTAAAAAGGTGAAGAGTAATACACAGCTTCCTGCGCCGAGCTGGGCTGCAAATCCCGAATAAGGATCCAAGGCAGTTATTCCCTTCCCAACAGTTTCGATTACCCGGCTACTCAAAAGAACTGATCCAAGAAAAACAAAAAAGGCACCTAATAAAAATGATGGCATCTTACTTATGAGTCCTGAGTAAATAACAGGACCCAAAACAGTTGCGAGTTCATTTGCTCCAGTATTATATGCGATTAGGATTCCACTGATAAGCAAGAGTATCCTAAGAATTCTTTCGATGTGGAAGAAAGATAGTCTTGAAAGGGTTTTTTCCATCATTTTGTAAAGTATGAAGGAAAAGAAAAAGGCAGCGAGAGGAGATATAATCCAGGAGAAGACAATTTTGGAAAGAGACATAAAATTAACGTCAGCACCGGACGCAATCCCGGCACCCGTCAATCCTCCTATCATTACCTGAATAGTTGAAAGGGGTAATTTTTTCCAGTTAGATAGAATAATGAGGAAGGCAGAGATTGATAGAGATATGCTCAGAATGGAAGGATTTAGTTCCACAAGATCCTTGCCGACTGTCTTCATGACTTCCTGACCTTGCAGTACTATCCCAATCAGGACAAAACAGCCGAACAGAAGTATCGCTTTTTTAAACTTTATTATCCCTGCGCCTATACATATTCCAAGGGAGTTTGATGTGTCGTTTGAACCGATACCGAAGGCTATTAAAATACATGCAGCGAAGGGGATTAGTTCTGCCATGTGAGGAAACGATCACAAAAAATCATAGCTTTATCTTAAACTCACATTTATTATGTAAAGGTAATCACTGGCATCTTCGATAACGTCACTTACGTGTGTAAGGTAAGATATGAAGTCCGATAGTATCTTGCCTTCCCAGAATCCTCTTACTTCTCTTGTTCTCATTTTGTCAATCAAATCAATTTTTATTTCATCAATCTTTTTCTCATAGATCCTGATAGCCAGGGTTTTTTCCCGTAGATCTTCCCTGGTGAACAGTGTTTCAAAAGCGAGAAGAAGCAACTCACACATCTTGAAGTTTATGTCGGCAATCTTGACACACTCTTCCTGTACATCAGGGTCTAACTTAGAATACATATGGTCAAATTCATGGGCAGCATCTTCCAGTACATCGAAGGCTTCATCTACGATTTCCACAAACCTGCAGATGTTCGGACGGAGAAAGGGGAGGAAGGCTCCTTCGTAAATAGTTGAAATGATTTCCCTCCTTATGGAGTCGCCTTCTCTTTCAAGGTCAGAAACACAATACATGAGATCCTTATCTTGTCTCTCAATGGCCCTCTTAAAACAATCTGATGCTGAACCGAGGGTTCTTATGTGTTTCTTTATGTTGTCTATAACCCTTTGTTCAGTTTTACCACCAGAGAAAACTCTTTCAAGCAATATGACCTCCTCTTGCCCTTTCTATCAAAGCAGCAGCCATAATATCCAATAAAGAAACAACCCCAATCATTTCTTTCCCCTCGGATACAAAAACTCTCGCGATGTTGAACTTGTTCATTAAACTGATAACGTGATCGATATCCATGTCTTTGTCGACGCTGATAACGGGCTTTGAAGCAATTTCTTCAATTCTGACTTTATTCGGGTCAAGATTCTTGCCGATCACCTTAAAAACAATGTCCCTCGCTGTTACAATTCCGTAAACATCTCGTTCATCCTTCGGTTTAACCAGGATGGACCTGATCCTTCTGTCAACCATTTTTTCTATGGCATCATATACAGGGGCATTAGCCTCTACAGATTCCAATTTCTTAATCATTACTTCATGCATTCTCATGTCAGCCTCCTTTCAGATCTGTAGTAGTTTAGCAAAAATAGATCTGATAGGGTACATTGGACAGGTCAAAATTCCGTAAAGTCCTCTTGGTTTGCTGAAGATGTTTTTTCCTTTGCGAGGTTCGTTCTTGGGTAAGTCATGTAAGGGAATGCTTTTCAATCTTCCTTAAGAGAGATCTCCTGCTTATCCCAAGTATCTTCGATGCCCTGCTCCTGTTACCCTTACACTGTTTAAGCACGGTTTCAATGTGTTTCTTAACAACTTCATCGAGGAGCATAATGTCAGCAACTTCCTTGGCAGGAGTCTCTTTCAAATGTACTGGAAGATCTTCTAACCTTATAAAGGTTTCCGTGGTTATGACAGATGCCTGCTCAAGGATGTTTTCAAGCTCTCTTACATTGCCATGCCAGTCACAGGTAAGGAGTGCGGCCTGAGCAGGTCTTGAGATGCCAAAAACCTTTTTCCCTGTTCTCTCATTGAACCGCTCGAGGAAAAAACGGCACAGCAAAGGTATTTCGTCCTTTCTGTCACGGAGAGGAGGCATGTGGATTGTCAAAGGTGTAAGTCTGTAATAGAGATCCTCTCTAAACTTTCCACTTTTTACCTCTTGAGCAAGTTCCTTATTCGTTGCGGCTATCACCCTGCATTGAGCCCTTAGAACCTTATTGCTTCCGACCCTTCTGAACTCCCCACTCTGTAATACCCTGAGGAGGCGAGGCTGCATTGAAAGAGGAAGCTCCCCTATTTCATCGAGAAATATCGTACCTTCTTCAGCAGCTTCAAAAAGACCTATCTTGTCTGTTACAGCACCTGTAAAAGCTCCCTTTATGTGCCCAAAGAGTTCTGATTCTACAAGAGATTCAACAAGTCCTGCACAATTACAGACAATAAAGGGTTTTCTTGCCGCCGGACTCAATAGGTGTAGAGCTTTGCCGATAACTTCTTTACCTGTACCGGTCTCTCCCATTATTGTGATGGTCTTGAAGTAAGGAGCTATCCTCCTGATTAAGGTAAATATGTCGAGCATCTTGGGGTTTTTCCCTATTACTCCTGGAAGAAAAGTATATTTTGCACTGAGCAGTTTTTCTAACTCTGCACTTTCTTTTCTCACCAGGAACAAGTCGTTGATGGTATCAACAGTCTCTTTCAGTCTCTCAAATTCGATTGGAGGAGAAAAATATGCGGAAGCCCCGATTTTGACTGCTTCAATTGCATCTACATCATTATCACCAAAAAAAACTACCTCCGCACGTGGATCCAACGTTTTAATAGATTGTAAGATTTCCATTTCTCCTTCAAATAAGATAAGTTCATAATTGTTTTTTGCTATCGCATCAGTCGGGGATTCATTCCCGCGGAGTATGTCTACCTTATGTCCTTTTAGTAAAGACATGACAGGTTCATTCGGAGTTTTCAGGGCGAGAAAAATTTTAAGCATAAGGTTGCATCTATGGCACTCTGTCACTTTTTTCGACAACTGTTCTCATCGTATCCTCGATTTTACCGACAACGTCATCAACAAGATGCTCGAAGGGGATCGACGGTATCTCGACTATGGTAGAGGATACTGCATAGTCGAGGGAAGGGTTTTTGAGGTCGGTGCAGAGGGCAAGCTGGGATTGAATGCGACGGACAAGTACCTCTGATCCTTTCTGGTCGGCACACGCCACCATGCAGAAAATGTTCCCTGATCTCCCGTGAGCCATCCGTGGCATGAGAACATCCATATCAGGAAGCACACAACGGGAAAGTACAGTCGCAACTTTTCGGAGCACAAATGCATCTTCGTCAGTTTCTGTGAGTACCTTTTTCTTCCTAAAGGATACCTCGACAGCGATGAGGGCTACAGAACCCTTAGCTAGGTTTTGTGGGGTGAGGATTGGCGTAATCAGTTTTGCAAGTGAAAAAACCGGAAAGGTGAAGAAAAAGGTACTGCCTTCTCCAATCTCGCTTTCCACCCATATTTTCCCACCATGGCGCAAGACCAATTCTCTACAGATATAGAGGCCAAGACCAAGACCTTTACGACTGCCTGAGATTCTGTCCTCCTTTTGGTACAGACGGTCGAAAATCTTTTCGGTATCTTCAGGACTGATTCCACAGCCGTTATCTGCTACAGAAATGCAAAGAAAGTTTGGATCTTGATCGAATGTCCGGGCACGGACGAAAATCGTACCATTTTCTGGTGTAAATTTGATCCCGTTATCAATGAGATTAACGAGAATCTGTTTGATACGGACTGGGTCAGCATCGGCAAAAGGAAGATTGTTCGGAACGTCAGTAGTCAGAACGATGCCTTTCACCGCAGCATTCTTCTGGAGGGTACCGCAGGTTTCATCAACGACCTTGGCTATGGAAACGCACTGAGGCTCGATCGTGAGTTTCCCGGTTTCGGCCCGTGTAATTTCAAGGAGGTCACTTATCATGGCTCGAAGTTGGTAGACATTTTTGAGAGCTATCTCCATATATTCACGTTGCTCAGAATTCAGGTCGCCTGCTAATCCGTCCAGAAGTATTGTGACAAACTGATGAATGGCCGTGAGGGGCGAGCGGAGTTCGTGGGAGACATGAGAGAGAAATTCATCCTTCAGCCGGAGTTGTTGCTGTCGAGTCTGTTCCAGTTCCTTCGAGATCCGTTTCTGTTCGGTTACATCACGCAGCGATGCAAGGTAAGAATGTTCCCCTTCCCATGTTGTTTCCACCGCATTCATTTCTGCTGTTCTGATTTCCCCTCCGTCGCGGAGAATATCCAAATCTGCTGTTTTACCGGTTTCTATAGGAAAGCCAAACGATCGACCAAGGAGTGACTCTGCTGTACTGCCAAAAAGAATTTCAGCAGCGGGGTTGACAAAACGCACGATTCCATCATAGTTCACAACAAGGATGCCATCACCGTTCTTCTCTATAAGGTTGCGGAGGTTTGCTTCACTGGCCGACAGCAACTCCTCAGCACGCTTGCGTGCTGCCTTTGCATCAGCTTCGCGGATAGCCCGCAGTACGGCGTGGGGAAGTCTCGACAAGCGATCCTTAAGGACATAGTCAGTGGCGCCGCTTTTAAGAATCTCGACTGCACGCTCCTCACCGAGTGCTCCGGTAACCAAAATGAAAGGTACATCAGGAGCTCCCTTTGTCACAATGGATAACGCTTCTGAACCGTCAAAGGAAGGGAGATGATAATCCGACAGGACAAGGTCTGGATTGAAATCATGGAGCTCCCTGACAAAATCCTCTGCCGTCTCTACCCGTTTTGAAATGAAAGAAATGTTTGCCTTGCGCAGATCGCGCTCCATGAGCTCAGCGTCAGTTGCGGCATCTTCGAGTATCAAGATGCGAAGTTCTCTTTCAATCATTCCCGGTTCTCCCGACCTCGATCACTTTCTTCCAATGCCATTCGAATA
>JBGPPR010000072.1:0-5642 GCA_041488675.1 Thermodesulfovibrionia bacterium | reverse complement strand
TGATTATGTGAAGAAAAGCAAAAGGGATACAGAAGTATTGCTTTACTATAAATTGTATGACGATATTTATGCCGGAAAATATCTGCTTATAGCAGTTAGGAAAGGTTTGCGTTCATTTATTCTTACTTATATTACTGATACAATCAAAAAGGGAGAGACCTTATGGGAAAAGAAATAAAAATGGCTTATGATGATGCGGGAGATATTCTGGATATTTCTTTAGGTGATCCTGAAAAAGCTATTTCCAGGGAAGTTGAAGAAGATTTTTTTCTCAGGGTTAACCCTGTGAGCGGGGAAGTGGTTGGTTTTTCTATTTTGAACTTCAGAAAATGGTTCAAAGACTCAAAAGACATTAAGACCCTTCCTATCAAAGCTGAGCTTGCCGTCCCTTAGCCCAGATTATTCACAACTTGTAAAGGAGCAGAGCAGATGCAGTATCATCGCTCATTCTCGGTCCGCTTCTGCGAACCTCCGAGGTACAGAGTGTCAGCCGCTGCAGGCGGTGAACACTCTGTAAAGCCGCTCTGATACAGCATCTACCCTGCTTGATCAAAAAATTTATGAATGGAATGGGTTAGAAGTCGAAAGTTAAAGGCTCTGGAAGTTTTCGTTTTTAACTATAACTCTTAACTCTTCAGTGGCACGAGCTGCAGGTGCTCTTGGTGCAGGAGGTGCAGCCTGATGATGTGCCAGCAAGGGGTTTTTCTGTACCGGACGCACTGAAGACGGAAAACTTCTTTTTTATATCTTCAGAGTCACATTTTGGACAACTGACTTTCTGACTTCCGAAAACAAGTTTCTCAAAGTCTTCTCCACAGCTACTACACTTATATTCAAAAATCGGCATCTTCTTTAATCACGTAAGGTGATGTTTTATTAATTGTATTATAACAGAATAAGTGATCGTTGCGATCTGGGCTACCGTCTTTGCAGCTTCTACCACGTGAAGCGGGTCCTTATACCGGCTACGATTATCTCCGTCCCCCTATTCATTCCAAAAAATGTCACCATTCTACTAAAAATTTGTGAATCCTTCGAAAGCCTCCTCCAAAACCTCGATTAAATGAAATGCAGGAATATCTTTCAATCCCCTCCCCAACTGCATCATGCATCCAGGGCAGGAGGTAATGACTATTTCCGCTCGACTCTTTGTGATGTCCTTGACGCGCTTTTCGAGCAGGCTCGCAGAGAGTTCTTGACAGGAAAAGCTGAATACTCCTCCAAAGCCACAGCATTTTTGTTCCTCTGTTTCGATCAAGTCAATGCCGACTTTCTTGATTATCTCTCGAGGTTCTTTTTTGACACCTAATCCATAATTGAGATGACATGGATCGTGATAGACGGCTTTTGAAGAGCGAGAAGTAATAGGTGAAAAGTGAAAAGGATCCAGTTTGTCAATGAGGAAACTCGCTATGTCCATTGCTTTGTCCAGTCCTTCTCCTATTAGTTTAGGATATTCCTTTTTCAAGGCATAAATGCATGTCGGGCAAAGACCCACTATTGCCTCGACATGCAGCTTGCTGAACACAGCAATATTCTTTTTTGCCAGCTTCACCGCCTCTTCCTCGAGGCCGAGGTTCCGAAAAGGCACTCCGCAGCAGACCTCACCTGCAGGAAGGATTACTTCATAATTGAGTCTTTGAAGAACATAAATGAGAGATTCTCCAAGATGGGGATAGAGGAAGTTGACAGCACAGCCTGTGAAAAGGGCGACCCTGCCTTTCTTCTTTGGAACCGTATATACCTGCCTCTTATCCTTCAGAGGACTTTCAGGTATCTCAGGAAGAGAAGGGCATACCTTTCTTTCTATGAGGGAGGGGAAGAGGTACCTAACTGTCCTGAGGATTCTGAAACTCAGCCTCGGCGTTTTAGCAAAAAATTTTATGAGAAAACGGACGTACTTTCTCTGCTTGTCTGATTCAGAGAGAATGCTTTTTCCCTGATAGATAACCTCCTGTATATCAACACCCGCCGGACATGATTCAGAACAGGCACCGCACGCCAGGCAGCTAAAGATACTATCCGTCAGCACTTGAGATGGTTTGAGTAGTCCCTCAGAAAGACCCCACAGAAGCACGAGCCGTCCCCGTGCACCCATAGCCTCAGTTACGTCTTCGTCATAGGTGGGACAGAAAGCCTTGCAACTGCCACAGCGCACGCACCTCGAGAGTTCTTTCAGATATTTTTCTTTCTTCACAAATGAATGAGAATGCCTTTCTCTCTTTGCCGTTCGTTTCTATAATTAGTATAATAAAACAATTTTGAAAACCGTTAATTGGGAGGTCGGTGAGAGTGCTTCCCGGTTTAACACCACTGTGAGGTACAACAAAAAAAGTGTATCACATTCAGACTGGAAATATTGAAGGAGGACCTGACATTCAGAAGAAAATAAAAAGGTTGATGACCGAGCAGCATAGCAGTATGATAGAAGAACTTCTTACCGAAAGGTAAGTAGAACGCTTTGGGCCTGAAGATACAGGGGAGCCGGCACATAAATGCATGGAAAGAATAGCGGAAAAAGAGATATACCTTTTTTGAGGAAGCAGGCAAAACTGGTGAGGGTTGAGATACTGAAGATGCTCACCTTAGCAGGGTCTGGTCATACCGGCGGGTCTCTGTCAGCGGCTGATATTGTTACGGCCCTTTATTTTTCGAAGATGCGATACAAACCGGATGATCCAGGCTGGAAAGAGAGAGACAGATTCATTCTTTCGAAAGGCCATGCAGCGCCGTTATTGTATGCTGTGCTGGCTATGGCAGGTTACTTCGACAGATCCATGCTCAAGACACTCCGGAAGTTAGGCAGTCCTCTTCAGGGCCATCCATGCTCAAGGGTCCTTCCGGGGGTCGAGATTTCAACAGGTTCTTTGGGCCAGGGTCTCTCTGTTTCGAATGGTATAGCGATAGGCTTGAAGATGGACAATCTCAGTTCAAGGGTGTACTGCCTTTTAGGTGATGGCGAAATACAGGAAGGTCAGGTGTGGGAGGCTGCGATGACAGCAGCGCATTATAAACTTGACAACATATGTGCGATTATAGACCTCAACGGTCTCCAGATAGATGGGCCTGTATCAAAGGTAAAAGCTATTGAACCGGTTGCTTCTAAATGGTCGGCCTTTGGGTGGAATGTTATTGATATTGATGGGCATGATATGAAAGAAATTCTTGAAGCCCTGGATGAGGCGGAAACAGTGAAAGGCAAACCGAGCATCATCCTTGCTCATACCATTAAAGGAAAAGGGGTGTCCTTCTTTGAAGGAAAGGTTGAGTACCATGGGATATCACCAACGCCTGAAGAACTCGAGAAAGCATTAAAGGAAATGGAAGCGCATGGGTAAGGAAACACAGAATACCGGGATCGAGACAACTGCAATGGCAACGAGGGATGCTTATGGCGAGGCACTCCTTGAACTCGGGAAAAAACGAAAGGATATTGTTGTCCTTGATGCAGACCTTTCGGGGTCAACAAAGACAGGGAAGTTCGCAAAGGCTTTTCCAGACCGGTTTTTCAATATCGGGATTGCTGAGCAGGACATGATCGGAACCGCAGCCGGGCTTGCACTGTCAGGAAAACTTCCCTTTGCCTCAACTTTCGCAGTTTTTGAGACCGGAAGGGCGTGGGAACAGGTAAGACAGACCATCTGTTACTCGAACCTGAATGTGAAGCTTGTTGCGACACACGGTGGTATCTCTGTTGGCGAGGACGGCGCCTCTCACCAGGCGACAGAGGATATTGCCCTCATGCGGGTTCTTCCGAACATGACGGTCATTGTTCCTGCTGATGCTTTTGAGACAAGACTGGTTATTCATGCAATAGCAGACTATTGCGGCCCGGTGTATGTGAGGTTGGGGAGATCAAATGTTCCCGCTGTTATGCCCGGTGATTACAAGTTCAGTATAGGGAAGGGTTATACCTTCTCTACCGGCAAAGATGTCAACATCGTGGCAACGGGCATTATGGTATCCATCGCACTGGAGGCTGCAAGAATTCTTACAATGGAAGGCATCCACACGGGAGTAATCAATATGTCTACAGTCAAGCCACTTGACACGAAGACACTGCTGAGAGTTGCAAAAGCATGCAGGCTTGTCGTTACCGCGGAAGAACATTCCATCGTAGGCGGTCTCGGAGGTGCGGTGAGCGAATTTCTCTCCGAAACCCATCCCGTGCATGTCCTCAGAATTGGGTTAAAGGATGCCTTCGGATGTTCAGGAAGACCGGAAGAATTAATGAAGCACTATGGCCTCACTGCAGAAGATATTGTAAGGACAATTAAAGAAACTCTCACTTCGATTTGAAATGCAAAATGAAAAATTGAAAAGTCATAAGCCGGATTTCTTGCATTTTTATTCTTCATCTTTGAACTTAAATGTTCCTTGCAGCCTTGCTGCAAGGCTACTGTATTTTTGTCATTCCGGCCTTCGGCGTGAGCGCTCAGTCGAACGCTTGTCCGGAATCTTTCTTAATCCCGAAAGCATTCGGGACCGACAAGCGGGAATGACAACTACTTCTGTCCAATATAAACAGAAATCACAATCTTTCAATATCGGCGGTTTTGTAAAGGGTTTAATTCTGTGAAATGATACAGTTCCAGAAGGTATCAAAACATTATGGTAATCAGACAGCCCTGCGAGATATCACCTTTTCCGTAGAGAAAGGTGATATGGCCTTTATAACTGGACCCAGTGGTTCCGGAAAGACGACGGTCCTCAGATTAATATACCTCGCCGAAAAACCGGACGAGGGAACTATTTCGATTGGAGAATGGGAGACAGGAAAGATCAAAGAATCAGACATACCCATCGTGCGGCGGAATATGGGGTTTGTGTTCCAGGACTTCAGGCTGCTCAATAATAGAAACGTTTTTGACAATGTTGCCCTCGCCCTGAGAATAAGAGGGGTGGATGAAAAAGAGGTGAAGACACGGGTATTTGAGTCACTGAAAAGTGTGAACCTGAGGCATAAGACTGATAGTCATCCTGCCGCCCTTTCCGGAGGTGAGCAGCAAAGGGTTGTTATTGCCAGGGCAATCGTTTCTGAACCCGCAATTATTCTTGCCGATGAGCCGACAGGCAATGTGGATCCCGATACCGCAGCCGGTATCGTAAAGACTTTTAAGGATATCAATATCAAAGGAACAACAATTCTGATTGCTACCCATAACAGAGAACTCTTTCGGAATACGGGGAGAAAGGTTCTGAGGCTTGATAACGGCAACCTTGTTGGAGAGGAGAGAGGTTAGATGACTGCTGTCTATGCATTCAGGTTAGCACTGCAAAGCATATTGCACGAGAAGTGGATAAACCTTCTTTCCGTTCTCACCATTACTGCAGGCCTCCTCATTGCAGCGTTTACTGCCCTCTCTCTCTACAATGTGAATGCAACAATGAAGAGGCTCCCGCAAAAGGTCTCCATGATGCTCTACCTGAAGGATAACCTCTCGCGAGAGAAAGTGGAAAATATTTTGGATGCTGCCAAGAAGAATACCTCCGTGGAGACAGTGAAATACATTTCAAAAGATGAGGCTCTCAAGGAACTCAAGACTGTGTTCAAGGATGCTTCCTATATACTTGAAGGCCTTGGAGAAAATCCCCTGCATGACGCGATAGAAATTAGACTGAAAGGGGAACTGGCCGGTCCT
>JBGPPR010000071.1:0-5759 GCA_041488675.1 Thermodesulfovibrionia bacterium | reverse complement strand
TGGTTGCTATAAAGGCAGCATGGCTCCATGTAAGGGGAGAGACTGACAGGGGCTGATTTGTGTATGGGTGGACCTGCTCTGCGAGAACCCCTGAGGGGAGCGCTCTTGAGGCAACCCATTCAAGGATAGGTATTGCTTCCTGTAACTCTTCAAGCTGCTCGGCCTTTGCAATGTACCACTGTGCAAGCCAGAGGATGCATATAAACCAAGGGTTGCCCGGCACTTCATCTGTGTTATCAGTGACTTTATGATAACCATCTCCCTCATATCGCGCGATTCCTCCAACGTCAGTCTTTACCCATAAACGTTCTTTTATAGCCATCATCGTATTCACGACCTGTTCATCCCTTGGTCCGAAAACACCAAAATAGAACGGTGCATAGATACTGGCATCAATGGTAAGGTCTGCAGCAAAGGTGCTGTCCTCTTGTGGAACTATTGTTTTCAAAAACCTCTTATGATCTCTGTTGTAAAGATACCTGTCCATTGCAGTCTTTACCTCTTCCGATGCCTTTCTGTAAATCTTTGTCCGTCTTGTGTCGCCAAAAAATGTGCTGAAGTTCTCCGCTGCTCTCAGACCTGCATAGACGGCTGAGACCGTAAATGTATGGATTCCCCATTTTTCTTCCCACAGATCATAGGATGGGAGAGGAAGTCCCGTTGCACTGTCTCTGTAAGATGCGAGAAAATCTCCGCATCGAATGACCATATTCTCATACTGCCTGACAGTGAACTCTATATCCCTGAACTTATCAAAATGAAACCAAAGTGACCAGAGAATGAGACCCGTGCCATCTTCCTGAATCGGCAATTTTTTTTCATTGTTACTTATCCACGGATGCCACGAGCTCCCAAGGGAACCGTCAGGATTATACTTATGGAGGAAATATCCCACGGATTCTTTACCCTTACTAATTATATCAAGGCAAAAATCAAAGAAATCTCTTGTTAGCCCATGGTAGCCTGCCATATCAAGGGCATAGGCTGCAAAGGCGCCATCACGAGGCCACATGTAACTATAGGTGTCCCTTGCAAAGTGCTGAATGTCAGAATCGTTTGCTGCAATGATAGCTCCATGTATGTCGACATTCGTCGACAGAATGAGGAGACTCTTTTTATAGAGCTTTGTGACCTGCTCCGGCAAGTTGGGAAGATTAAATTGCTCTTTATTTACCCATGCCCTCCAGTAATTCTCTGTTCTTGTAATGAAATATTCCGGTCCATGTCCGAGGATTAATTTGTGCAAACGACTTACTTCTGCATACTCCTTCCCCACCGTCATCCAATAATAGAGTGTTTGTTCTCCCTGCGGCGGTACGTGAAGAGTGAAGGAAAGAGCAGAATCAACAGAACCCTGAGATATGGTATTGCCTTCAAGCCTCCCATCTTCTGCATCCCTCCAGGTTCCTTCAAGAAGACGAAATTCCTTTATACCTGTTGAATACTGATCGATTCCGCGAATACTGTTCTTCATGCCGCCCATTAAGAAATAACGGTTGCCTTTATAGTGGATTATCGCCTTTTCATCGGGATCATAATAGGCAGTATCCCCTATCGGAGATGCGAGGATATGGAAGTCATGGTGGAAGAACAGGCGGATTTCCCGTTCCCTGTCGAAAGGGTTCTTCAGGATTATCTTCTTTAGATAAATGTTTTCCCTGTAGTCAATGACGTCATTGCAATGAAACCTTACACCAAGCGTTTCGTTTCCGCCGGTAACGTTTGTCAGAAGACTTTCATGGACGTACTCAAGATTCAGATCCCAGTTCTCCCTTTTTACCCAATCAAACCTTCCATCAACCCAGATACCGAACCTGAATTTGTGCCCGTCTGTGTGGTTCTCTTTGCCGATAAAGGGATAGTAAATATCTCTCAGGCAGTAGTCCCGATCGAAGGTTATCAGAAGACATCTATTTCCAATAGGAATATCGCGCGGCATGCTTTTTATTTTTGTATAACCTATTTAAAAAAGCAATGAAATCTTGTATCAATCATATCCCAGAAAATGCTCCCATTTAATTCTTTTCTTATCAAGTCTCATCATTAACACGTCGATCGCTGTTAGTGGAAGCATAACGACAAATAGTTGATTTTAAGAAAAAAATGGAACAGGAGGGGAGAATGGCTCCCCCCTCTGTTTGAGAATCTCGCCTAACTTACATCTTTTTCTTTTCTAAGGACTTGATGTAGGCAACGATATCCTTCATCTCCTCAGACTTTGGATCGAGTGCCTTGCCTTTGAGGGCATTGACAATACAGAGATTGATAGTTTCTTCAAGGGTCTTGGCAGGCCCTGCTGGTGTCATCCACTCCTTTTTCATACCGGCTTTTTCCAGGCCTTGCCCGTCCGGATGACATGAGGCGCAAGATTTTCCCGCTGTTCCACCGGCAAGCTTCGGATCATTAAAAAGGGCCTTACCTTTTTCGACATTATCTGCCGCAAAGGCAAACGAAAAAACTAACGCGAGCGCTATCGTCGCAAGAAGCGACATCTTTAAAATCTTCATCGTCTTCACCTCCTTTCCCGACAATTCTATCTAACGGAGCAAACAAAAAGGTATCAGCAGAAGTCTGTTTTTCTTGTAAGATTATTGATATATCAGCCGTAGGAATATATCCTACAAAATGCATGATCTTTTTTAAAAAGAAAATGATTAGATGTTCTTTAAATACAAGGCGGCTTCTTTATCAATCAAAAAGATAAGGTTTCCCTTTTCAGGATTTACGAGGGATGCAGGCAATGAACTATCTCTTTCGATTAGAACTTTTTTTACCACGGCTGCTTTATTTTTTCCGCTCGCTAAAAAGATGACCTTTTCTGCACTGTTGATGACCGGCAACGTGAGAGTTATTCGGTGGTGAGCGTGTTTCGAATCTATCACGTGGGCTGCAAGGTGTTCTGTTTCCCTCAGAACTTCATTATCTGGAAAAAGGGAGGCAGTATGCCCATCTTCACTTATGCCCAATAAAATAAGATCAAATGCAGGTAACGATCCCTCTGCCAACCAAAAACTTTTCTTAATCTCTTCCTCATAGTCTCTTGCCGCAACCTGCGGAGAAGGCAGGTCTGTTTTCACAGGATGAAGATTTTCCTGGGGAATGGAAATCTTGCTTAATAGATAATCGTGCAAGAGGCGGTAATTGCTGTCTTCATGAAAAGGAGAAACAAATCTTTCATCCACCCAAAAAAAATGAAGATATTTCCAATCGACTTGACGGCTATACGAATCTAAGCCAAGGAGGGTATAAAGTCTTTTCGGCGTGGATCCTCCCGAGACCGCAACAATAAACTTTCCCTTTGAAGCGAGGCAGCGTTTTGATAGGTCGATAAAAATTTCTGCGGCCTTGAGGCTCAGGGCTTCGAGATCAGAAAGAAGGTGCAACTTCAACATGGATCATCACAGAGGTATCCAGGAGCGACCATCTCTTTGGATCAAGAGTGCAGCCTCTTCCGGTCCTGACGAGCCTGCTTCGTAGCTGGGAAATCTATCTATTTCCGTTGTTGACTCAAGCCTATCTATAACGGGTGTAAGCAATGCCCATGACTGTTCTACACCCTCCTCTTTCCAAAACAATATCTGATCTCCAACCATACAATCGAGTAGTACCCATTCATAGGCATCGAGGAAAACTCCTTTCTGATATGAAAATTCCATTGAGGCCGTATTCAAACACATCACAGAACCGGGCTTTTTTGTCTGGAAGGTAAGGCTGATGCCCTCGTCTGGTTGTACCCTGAACACAAGCACATTTGGTTCAATAGGCTCATCCATGACTTGTGAGAACATCATAAAGGGAACCGGCTTGAAGTGTATTGAGATCGACGTTCTTCGGCTTGAAAGTCTTTTTCCACAGCGGAGGTAAAAGGGAACTCCATGCCATCTCCAGTTCTCAACCAATACCTTCATGGCTGCAAATGTCGGCGTTATGGATTTCAGAGAAACCCCTGGGTCTTCTCTGTAGCCGGCTACCTGGGTCCCGTTAACAGAACCCTTTCCGTACTGACCAATAACAACATATTCATCAAGACGGTCGAGAGGAAAAGGTCGTATCGAATAGAGCACTTTGATCTTTTCGTCTCTCAACCTGTCGGCCTCAAATGCGACAGGAGGCTCCATCGCTGTCATAGCGAGAATCTGAAAGATGTGACTCTGGAACATATCCCGTATCACACCGGCCTTCTCGTAATAGCCTGCTCTATCCTCGACCCCCAGTGTTTCTGAGACGGTTATTTGAACATGGTCAATATACCGGCTGTTCCACAGAGGTTCAAAAATAGAATTTGCGAAACGGAACATGAGCATGTTCTGAACCGTTTCTTTTGCAATATAATGGTCGATGCGGAAAATCTGGCCTTCGTTAAAGTATTGTTTAAGGACAGAGTTCAATCTTTTGGCGGAATCAAGATTATTCCCAAAGGGTTTCTCGATGATGATATAGGTGCGGCCTCCCTCTTCACGTGAAAGACCGGACAGGCCGAGGTTGTGGATGACAGGTTCGAAAACCGCCGGAGGGGTTGCAAGGTAGAACATCCTGTTTTCTCCTGTCCGGTGCTTCTTTTCAAGGGAAGTCAACTTCTGCTTTAATACGTTACTGTAGGATTCGACGGCATCAAAATCAAAGGATACGTAATAAAGTCCGGCTGCGAATTCCGACCATGACAAAGCATCAAAATCCTGCGGGAAGGCGTCCTTTGCAGCATCCTGCATCATCCCAATAAATTGCCCGTCACTCATCTTCCTGCGACCGGTACCGAGGATAAAGAAGTTTTCCGGAAGGAGTTTGCTTTTGTGGAGACGGTAAAGGGAGGGGATGATTTTTGTTTTCGCAAGATCTCCATAGGCTCCAAAGATAACGAGAGAACAAGGCCGGGGAACCCTGATCTCGCATCCACTTATCAACCGGTACAACAGCTTGCTATCTTGCTGCCCGGCAGTTTCTTCCATGTTACTTCACCAGTTTATTCCAATCTGCAGAGAACTGCTCCATACCCTTGTCTGTCAATTCGTGATGGATATCATATTCATGCCAATTCTTCGTAAGGTTCACATCATTCAATAAGATTGGTCTTAAGCCCTTCGAATCATAAACGTAGTTATTTCCCGGCACGCGAAGCCTTTCTTTGCCCCACTCCTTCAGCACCGTGAAGGGTGCTGTAATGATGTCCGAGCCGAGATTGATGGCATACAGCAGGTGATCAAGTTTTCTCACGCTTGCAGTTAAAACCTCTACGTGACCATCACCTTCCCGATACATTTTGATAATATTGGCTATTAAATCCATTCCGTTCTCTCCTCTGTCATCAAGTCTTCCGATAAAAGGAGAAACATAGACATCACCTCTCTTTGCACCTCGCGTTGCCGCATGTACAGCAGCAGCCTGTTCCTGTGAAAAACAGAGGGTCATATTGATCCGAATGCGTTCTTTGATCGCCTGCTCTGCTGCCTTCAGTCCTTCTTTTGATGTTGGGAATTTAATCTGGGCATTCGGTATCCAGGAAAACATCTCTTTCCCTTGCTGGAGCATTTTTTCTGCGGACGTGAAACGATCTGCATAAACCTCGATCGAGATCGATCCCTCAGGGATCAGGGTGGAAATCTCATTTACTACGTTGCGATAAAAATTGAGAACCTCTTCCTCGCTGAATTTCTCTCCCAGTTCAAGACGCCTGCGGGCTTCCGGATTCTTTGATATCAGGGTTGGATTTGTTGTCTGCCCGTCAAGAAACCCCAGCAGATTAAGAATTTCCCTGGTCTCAG
>JBGPPR010000070.1:0-5795 GCA_041488675.1 Thermodesulfovibrionia bacterium | reverse complement strand
GGCTGCTTGGATCGATGTTCGAACCCGAGAGGCACCTGGACATCGCAGTCTCGCTCCTATCACGATCACTCCGTTTTTAAAATCGAGATATAGGGAAATCCCTGCGGGATCATGTACAGTTCCTTGAATCGCACTTTTTTTCTGTCAAACAATTGAAAGGCATTCGTATACGCATGTCTTATAAGCAACGCAGGATGAAAAGGGAGCATAAGACTCTGGGAACAATGATAGACATTTACTGTCGTGGTCAGCATGAATCTCATAAGGGACTGTGTCATGAGTGCAAGGAGCTTTTGAATTATGCAGAAGCGCGCCTTGACAAATGCCCCTTCCATGAGGGTAAAACAACCTGTGCGAACTGCAAGGTCCACTGTTATAAGCCGGTGATGAGAGAAAGAATCAGGCATGTGATGCGATATGCCGGTCCCCGGATGATGTATCATCATCCCCTGTTAGCGATGTTTCATTTTATCGATGGCTTCAAAAAGGAGCCGTTTCGCCGCAAAGGGAGAACCTGATCTATCAGGTATGATTTGCTACCTACCGGTCTCAGGAATTTGCTTGGATAGATTCCAGTATCCGCTCTAACCGTGATTTTGGTAGTCCCTTGAAAGCTTTTTCTAATTCATCCAGAGTAAATCGCTCTCTCAATAACGTAAGGATGTCAATCCTTCCCTGAAAACAGCCTATAATGTTTCTGCAGGGTAACCCTTCATTCACGGACACGCAGTAAGAAAAATCTATCATCATTCCTATCTGATTACAATAGATCTCCATGTTCAATAGTGGTTTAATGGTTTATAGGTTAAAAGGCTTAATGGTTTCTTACTTACTTAAGGAGTCCATAAGTAATGTCTCATGATTGTCATTCCCGCTTGTCGGGAATCTTTCTGAAAGAAGAAGGATTCTGGACAAGCCAGAATGACATAATGGCTGACTAAACGTGGTTTACTAATGAACTTGTTAGTAACCGTTGAACCTTCGTAACTTGCAACCTTTAGACTATTTTAACCTATTTCCCCGGTCTTGGAAACTTCTCCAGATCCTTTATCAGTCTCTGTATCTCTTCATCAGGCAACACATAATCTTCAAGTTTTCCGGATAAATAAGCATCATACGCAGCGAGATCTATAATACCGTGTCCACTCCAGTTCATAATTATGACCTTTTCTTTTCCTTCCTCTTTTGCCTTTTTTGCCTCTTCTAAAACACATGCAATAGCATGATTCGTCTCCGGGGCTGGGATATACCCTTCTGTTCTCGCAAAGGTAATACCCGCTGCAAAGGTCTCGAGCTGAGCATACGCTCTTGCCTCTACGAGACCATCAACAACAAGCCTGCTCAGGATAGGAGCCATGCCATGATACCTGAGACCACCGGCATGGATAGGGGCCGGGATGAAACCATGGCCGAGAGAATGCATGGGTAGCAAAGGCGTTGTCTCTGCAGTATCTCCAAAATCGTATACATACGGGCCCTTGGTCATCGTGGGGCATGAGGTGGGCTCAGCCGCTATGATCTTCAATTCCTTACCATGTATTTTGTCTCTGACAAAGGGAAGAGCAAAACCAGAAAAGTTACTTCCACCACCAGCACATCCTATTACTATGTCAGGGTACTCCCCGATCATGGCAAGTTGCTTATGTGTCTCAAGACCTATTACAGTCTGATGCAATAAAACATGGTTGAGAACGCTCCCGAGGGAATACCGTGTGTCTTTCGAGGTCACAGCATCTTCGATTGCCTCACTGATAGATATGCCGAGGCTTCCTGGGTGCTCCGGATTTTGTGCAAGAAACTTCCTTCCAGCATTTGTATCTGGGCTTGGACTTGGCACACACTTCGCCCCCCAGGTCTCCATAAGAATCCTTCTATAGGGCTTCTGATTGTAGCTCACCCGTACCATATAGACTTTGCATTCAAGGCCAAACAGGCTACAAGCAAAGGCGAGGGCACTTCCCCACTGACCGGCTCCAGTTTCTGTCGCAAGCCTTTTAATGCCAAATACTTTGTTATAGTACGCCTGAGCTATGGCTGTATTCGGTTTATGACTTCCTGGTGGGCTGACACCCTCGTTTTTGAAATATATACGTGCAGGTGTTCCAAGGAACTTTTCTAAGGAATATGCCCTGTGCAGAGGTGTCGGCCTCCATATGAGATATTTTTCCAAAACCTCATCAGGAATATTAATCCACCTCTCGGAACTAACCTCTTGTTCAATCAGATTCATCGGGAATACCGGTGCGAGCATGTCAGGTGTAATAGGTTGTCCTGTTCCCGGGTTAAGCGGAGGTGGAAGAGGATTCGGCAGGTCGGCTTGAATATTATACCACTGTCTCGGTATTTCCTTCTCAGGCAGTACTATTTTTTTGTCTTTCATGGCTCCTCCAGAAGTAAAAAATATTAGGGCAATATTTTAACATAATTGTTTTAACTCAACTGTGCTTTTTTCAAATCTGTTCATAAGTGGGATATGCCACCCGGAAAACTTCCCGCAGTATAAACATAAACCTGAATCCTGCGTGATTATGTAATTATGGTAATACAAATTTTGAAGAAATCTAGTAAGGTTGACTTAATATGCCTTTCACAGAAAACTACTTTTTAATTAGGTTTCTGTAACACGGCGAAAATAGGTCAGGCATCTTGCCTGACTTAATCCGAGGCAAGATGCCTCGGCTATTTTCACGCACTATTAACGAAGACCCTATAAATATTTGGTCATGTCCTATGAGAAAATTAGAGGAGCCATTCCCTCCAAGGTGTGATACAATTGAAGTACCGTTCAGACATATGACGGTACCACCGGATTCCCCTATTAAGATAATTGCTTGTGATGACAAGATGAATACAGAAAAGATTAAAGAGTATGTAAACGGACTTCAGGATTTCTATTTTCTGTCTGCAGAAGGTCTTGTCGGTATCGTAAAGAAACCTTTTTACTTGAAGGATACCGTTGAGCAGATGGACTATGCAGGTGCCGGATCTTCCCTGATAATTCTTCTTGTTTCCCTTTTTATAGGCATGGCTCTGTCCCTCCAGTTATCAGCCGAACTTTCATCCCTGGGACTCAAGATGTATACGGGCATGATTGTAGGCATTTCCGTTATAAGGGAGATAGGTCCAGTTACGGCTGCCCTTGTATTTGCAGGGAGGGTCGGTGCGGGAATGGCATCTGAGCTCGGTTCCATGATTCTCGGACATCAGGTCGATACTCTCAGGGTCTTCGGGGTAGATCCGATTAAAAAGCTTGTTACTCCCCGGATATTCAGCTCTTTGGTAATGCTTCCGTCTCTTACAATTATAGGTGATGCTGTTTCCCTCTTAGGCGGCTACTATATATCAGTCTTCGTAAGTCACCAGAGCAGCACTTTTTACTGGAGTTCGATTAGGGATGTTCTTACTTTTGAGAACGTTTTTGCGGGTTCTATTAAACCCTTCATTTTCGGTTATCTCATAGCCTGCATAAGCTGTCATATGGGGCTTTCTACCAGGGGCGGGGCTTTAGGTCTCAGGAGGTCAACTACCCGTGCCGTCGTAGTATCGATGATCGTAGTCATCATTTCTGATTTTATGATGACAAGAATATTACTTGATGTTCTTGGATTTTCAGTATGATTTCATTCGACGGGGTCCGGTTTTCATACGGTATCAAACAGGTCCTCACGGGTGTAGATTTTTCCATCAACTCTCACGAAAGAGTAGCCATCTTAGGGGAGAGCGGCGGAGGGAAGACCACAATCTTGAGGTTGATCCTTAAACTCATTCGACCCGACTCCGGACACATAATCATTGATGGAGAGGATATTACGGATAAGACAGAACGTGAACTCAGCCAGATGAGGAGAAAGTTCAGTATTGTTTTCCAGGAAGGCGCCCTTTTTGATTCCCTGAATGTAAAAGAGAATGTGGCTTTTTGTCTGAGGGAATATACGAGATTGTCGGAAGATGAGATAGACAGCAGGGTCAGGGAATTGCTCAGGATCGTCGGTCTGGAAGAAGCATTGGAACTCATGACTGAGGAACTGAGCGGCGGTATGCACAGGAGAGTTGCAGTCGCCAGATCACTTGCTTCCTCTGAACCTAAGATGTTCCTCTACGATGAGCCTACATCAGGGCTTGATCCCGTCAATGCAGATAATATCTGCAAACTGATTCTAAAACTCTCCCAAAATGGGCGGGGCTTCATTATTGTCACCCATAAGGTTTTTGACGCGATGAAGGTTGCCGATAGATTTATGTTTTTAAAAGATGGCATGATAGTATTCGATGGAGACAGGGAAAAACTGGTTCATGCGCCTGTTCCTGAAATTCAATTATTTATGGCGGAAATAAATCCTAAAACAGAGGGCAGGACTATAACGTAGGAGGGCGGGATGTTTGACGTAAAAAAACAGTTCTTATGGTCTAAACTTAAGGTCGGTATCGTTATCACTCTTGCTCTTTGCGTCCTCTTTGTTACCGTATTCTTTGCCGGAGGTATCGAGGATCTCTTATCTCCGAAAGCAGAAATAAAGGCGCAGGTCCGAAATGTTAAAGGATTGAGGGAAGGCGCGCCTGTATGGGTATCAGGGGTTGAGGTGGGAGCTGTGAAAAGTATAAATCTTGATCCTAAATATGGCACGATGGTCACCCTCTCCATCAATAAGAAAGCCCTTGGATTTCTGGGAAAAGACTCTGAGGCAAGCATCCTTACCATGGGGTTGCTTGGGGACAAATATGTTGAATTAAACAGTGGCTCTACCGGTGCTCAACCACTCAAGCCGGGAGACATAATCAAAGGAACAGCAGTACTCGAATTGAAAGACGTAATGGAGACAAGCGTATCTTCTATCAAGAAGATGTCGGATTTCATAAACAAACTCGACGACCTCGTCACAAGAATTGAAGAGGGTCAAGGGACGTTTACCAAATTTCTGACAGACCCTGCGATTTACGATAACTTAAGGGACATTTCGAAAACATTGTCAGTCATTCTGAATGACATTAGAAATGGGCGGGGCACGATTAAGATGCTTTTACAGGACCCCTCGCTTTATGAAAAGTTGGTCTCGGCAACTTCATCCCTGGAAGAACTCAGCAGAAAAATAAAGGACAGCCCCGGAACGTTGAATAAACTCATAGAGGATCCATCCCTGTATAATCGAATGTTGGCCGCCACATCATCTGTTGAAGAGTTTGCCCTTGTACTGAATCAAAAACAGGGTACCCTGAGACGACTCGCCGAAGACCCTGCTTTATATGAAAACCTCAACAGGGCATCTCAACAACTGTCATCTATTTTAGAGAAGATCGAGGCGGGTAAGGGGATAGCCGGTGATTTGATAGCTGATGAAAAACTTGCCGGTGATCTGGAGAACACGATAGCAGACATAAGGGAACTAACAAAAGACATGAGAGCCAACCCGAAGAAATATTTCAAATTCAGCCTCTTCTGATTAGCTGTGAAAGGAATTTCGATTGGCAATACGTTGAAGGTGACTGCACGAAATTTTATGCATAGAGCAAGACTTCTCATACACTTTTTTCTTTTTATGCTTGCGATCTTCCATTCCAACCACTGCCTTGCAGATGACAACAATGTGATAACCCTTCCTGAGGGACTAAGACGAGCAACTGATAATAACAATCTTATAAAAATAGCATCTATAAGCAAAGATATTGCATCTGCGGATACGTCCGCAGCAAAATCAGGACTCCTGCCAAGCATCAATGCCTCTTTAAACCAGACATATCTTACCAGTCAACCTGGAGCGCGTTTTGGTTCCGTGAAGGCATTCCTGGCTGAAAAGGAT